>JBBQKT010000214.1:0-6336 GCA_038327205.1 Burkholderiales bacterium
GATCTCCAAGGTGCCGGCGCGGTCGAGAAAATGCTCATCGATGGGCCGCATCAGGCCTTGCTGCGAGCCGTTGATTTTTTCTTCGAGGTTCAGCAGCAGGATCTGGTTCAGCTGGGTGACGGCCTTGGCGGCCCAGTAGTAGCGCCGCATCAGCACCTCGGAGGCGCGCTGCGAGGCGCTGCCGACATAGCCGAAGCTCTCGGCCACGGCGGTCTGCAGGTCAAACACCAGCCGGTCTTCGCGGCGCCCGGCCACCATGTGCAGGCGGGCGCGGATCAGCTTCAGGATGCCCTCGTTGCGCTGCAGTTGGCGGCTCTCGAAGGCGGTGATGAGCCCGTCTGCCGCCAAGGACTTCCAGGTTTTTCCGAGGCCTGCCGCCCGGGCGATCCAGATCAGCAATTGCAGGTCGCGCAGGCCGCCGGGGCTTTCCTTGCAATTGGGTTCGAGCGAGTAGGGCGTGTCGTCGAACTTGACATGGCGCTGCTGGGTTTCGAGCAACTTGGCACGCAGGAAAGCGCTCGGGTTCATGGCGCTGGCCAGCCTCGACTCAAGCTGCTTGTAGAGCGGCCGGTCGCCGGCAAGCAAGCGCGCTTCGAGCAGGGCGGTTTGCACCGTCACATCGCCGGCAGCTTCCTGCACACATTCGTCCACCGTGCGCACCGATGAGCCCAATTCCAGCCCGATGTCCCAGCAGGCGCTGATGAAAGCCTCGATGCTGGTCTTGACGGGGCCGCTCAAGTGCGCTTCGACGCCGTTGGGCAGCAGCACCAGCACATCGACATCCGAATACGGGAACAACTCGCCCCGGCCGTAACCGCCCACCGCGACCAGGCAAGCGCCCTTGGGCAGGCCCGCACGGGCCCACAGCGCCGTCACACTGCCATCCACATGCCGGGCTAACTGGCGCAGCAGGGTGTGGGTGGAGGTGATGGTCGGACGCGCCGCGCCGAATGCGTCGATCAGCTGCTGCTTGCCTTTTTTAAGGGCCTGGCGAAGATCGGCAATGCTGGTGTTGCTGCTTTCGGTGCCGTCGCTGTCGCTATCGCCGCTGTCGCCGCTGCCGTCGGTCATCCGATCAGGCCGTAGCGGCAGTAGCAGAAGCGGCGGTGATGAAGGCCGGTGGCGGCGGGCTGCCGGCCGACAGTGTCATCACCTCATAGCCGGTTTCGGTCACGAGGATGGTGTGTTCCCACTGCGCCGACAGCGAACGGTCCTTGGTGACGATGGTCCAGCCATCGCCGGTCTCACGGATGTCACGACGGCCCAGGTTGATCATCGGCTCGATGGTGAACATCATGCCGACCTTCAGCTCGTCCAAGGTGCCGGGGCGGCCGTAATGCAGCACCTGCGGGTCTTCGTGGAAGACGGTGCCGATGCCGTGGCCGCAAAACTCGCGCACGATCGAAAAGCCCGCGTTTTCGGCAAAGGTCTGGATGGCGTGGCCGATATCGCCCAGATGGGCGCCCGGCTTGACCTTGGCAATGCCCTTCCACATCGCGTCGTAGGTGAAGGCGCACAGCCGCTTGGCCGCGATCGAGCCTTCGCCGACGATGAACATGCGGCTGGTGTCGCCATGCCAGCCGTCCTTGATGACGGTGACGTCGATGTTGACGATGTCGCCGTTCTTCAGCGGCCGGTCATTCGGGATGCCATGGCAGACCTGGTGGTTGATCGAGGTGCAGATCGACTTCGGGTAGGGCGTGTAGCCCGGCGGCGTGTAGTTCAGCGGCGCAGGAATGGCCTGCTGAACGCTGACGATGTGCTCGTACGCCAAGCGGTCGAGTTCTTCGGTGGTGACACCGGGTTTGACATGGGGGGTCAGCATGTCCAACACCTCGGCCGCCAAGCGCCCGGCAATGCGCATGGCCGGAATATCGGCGCCGGATTTAATTGAAATACTCATGAACGGATTATCGCCGGTCGGCGAATGCCTGGTTTTAGGCTGCCCAAGTCACCATGCCCGTCGCTGACGTCACCAGCACGATGATGCCGAAGGCGATCCGGTACCAGGCGAAGGGCACGAAGTTGTGCGTGGCGACGTAACGCAGCAGCCAGCGCACGCAGATCCAGGCGCTGATGAAGGAGAACAGCAGACCAACGCCAAACATCGGAATGTCGGCCATGCTGAGCAAAGCGCGCTCTTTGTACAGGCTGTAGGCGCCAGCGCCAATCAAGGTCGGAATGCCGAGAAAGAACGAAAAATCAACCGCCGCCTGGCGCGACAGCCCCATGAACATGCCGCCAATGATGGTGGCGCCCGAGCGGCTGGTGCCGGGGATCATCGCCAGGCACTGGATGACACCGACTTTCAGCGCATCGAGCGGGCTCATGTCATCGACAGTCTGGATGCGCGCGGCCTGTTGATCGGCTGAGGCCCGACGTTCGGCCCAAAGAATGATGAAGCCGCCGATGATGAAGGTGCTGGCAACCACGGTGGGCGTGAACAGATGGGCCTTGATCGCCTTGCCGAACAAGAGGCCGAGAATGACGGCCGGGAAGAAGCCGATGGCCACATTGGTGACAAACCGGCGGGCCCGCGGCTCGCTGCCGAGGCCCAGGGCGGTTTCTCGCAGGCGCTGCCAGTAAACCAGGATGACGGCGAAAATCGCGCCGGTCTGGATCGCGATGTCGAAAACCTTGCTTTTTTCGTCATCGAAGCCCAGCAGGGCACCGGCGAGGATCAGGTGTCCGGTCGACGAGATCGGCAAAAACTCCGTCAGGCCCTCGACAACGCCCATCACGGCGGCCTTCATCAGCAAAACAGCGTCCACACCCACTCCCGGTTTCAAGTTGGCCGGGATGATAGCGGGCGGTTCCTGACCGGAAGCTGCCTCTGCAGGCACCGATTGACCCGCACAGTCAGCCTGCTTACATTACTGACCGTTAAGTCAATACGCCTACTTCGTGACCATCGCCCCCCGACAACGCCGCAAAGATGCCCGCCCGCAAGAGTTGCTGGATGCGGCATTGGCGCTGTTTGTTGACAAAGGCTTTGCCGCGACGCGGGCCGAAGAAGTTGCGGCGCAGGCCGGCGTTTCCAAAGGCACGCTGTACCGCTATTACCCCAGCAAGGAAGAGTTGTTCAAGGCCGTGGTGCGCAACTGTCTGGCGGCGCGCATCGCCGAGGGCGCCGACATGGCAGCGCAGCACCAAGGCAGCGCCGGCGAGTTGCTGGCCCTGGTGATGGGTGAGTGGTGGAAGCAGGTGGGCCTGGGCGTGGCGGGTGGCATCAGTCGGGTGATGTTGGCCGAGGCGCGGCAGTTCCCTGAACTGGCCCGCTTTTATGCCGACGAGGTGATTGAGCCCACCCATGCCCTGCTGGGTGGCTTGATCGAGCGCGGCATCGCCAGCGGCGAGTTCCGTCCGGTGCCGGTGATGGAAACCGTCCATGTGCTGATTGGCCCGCTGTTGCACTTGATGTTGGCCGAGCATTCATTCGGCCCCTGCAAATTGCGCGGCTTGACGATTGACCCGGCGGCGGTGCTGGCCACCCAGCTCGATCTAATTTTTCGCGGTCTGATGGCCGACCCTGTTTCTCTGAAAAAAGCACGGACAAAATAATGAAGCGTTGGATCAAGATTGCTTTGCCCGTGGTGGCGGTGCTGGTGCTGGCCCTTGTTGGCGCAAAAGTGGTGAAGAGCCGCCAGGCCCAGTCAGCGGCCGCCGCCGCGCCGAAGCCGGTGGTGGGCATGGCCCTGGCCGATATCGACCTGGTGCGAGTGAGTCGGCAGCGCTTTTCAAGCAGCCTTGACATCTCCGGCAGCCTGCGCGCCGTCAACACCGCCGTGATCAAGGCCAAGGTGGCAGCCGAGTTGCTGCGCCTGAATGTTCGTGAAGGGGATGCCGTGCGCGCCGGGCAGTCGCTGGGCCAGCTGGACACGGCCGAGTTCGACTTGCGGTTGCGGCAGGCCGAGCAGACCGCTGCGGCCAGCAAGGCACAGCTGGACATTGCCCGCCGCAGCCTGGAAAACAACCGCGCCCTGGTGGCCCAGGGCTTTATCTCGTCCACCGCGATGGACACCGCCGCCGCCAGCGAGGCCGGTGCGCAAGCCACCCTGATGGCCGCCACTGCGGCGGTGGATCTGGCCCGCAAATCGAAGACCGACGCGCAGCTGATTGCGCCGATCTCGGGGCAGATTTCCCAGCGCCTGGCCCAGCCTGGCGAGCGGGTGGCCATCGACGGCCGGGTGCTGGAGATCGTCGACATCAGCCGGCTCGAACTGGAAGCCGCCGTACCGCCCGAGTTTGCCGCTGGCCTGAAGCCCGGCGCGCAGGCGCGTCTGCAGGTTGAAGGCCTGCCCACGCCGGTGGCGGCCGTGGTGGCGCGCATCAGCCCGATGGCCCAGGCCGGCACCCGCGCGGTGTTGGTCTACCTGACCGTTCAGGGGCAGCCCGGTCTGCGCCACGGCATGTTTGCGCGCGGCAAGTTATTGCTCGACGAGCATGAGGCCCTGGTCGTGCCGCTGTCTGCGGTGCGGGTCGACAAGGCACGGCCTTATTTGATGCAGGTGATGGATGGCAAGGCCCGTGCGGTGACGGTCGAGTTGGGGCAGGGCGGTGAAGTTGCCAATTCAGTGACTGGGCAAACGGTGGTCGAAGTCAAGTCCGGCTTGGCCGAGGGTGCACAGGTGCTCACCGTCACCGCCGGCCAGGTGGCCGATGGCACGTCGGTCACCATGACCGCCACCCCGGCCAAATAAGGGCGCTGCCATGTGGTTCACCCGCGTCTCGATTCAAAACCCGGTCATGGCCGTGATGGTCATGCTGGCCTTTGTGGTGCTGGGCCTGTTCAGCTACCAGCGCTTGTCGGTCGATCAGTTCCCCAATGTCGACTTCCCGACCGTCGTCATCTCGATGGACTATCCGGGCGCATCGCCGGAGATTGTCGAAAGCGAAGTGACCAAGAAGGTCGAAGAGGCCGTCAATACCGTGGCGGGCATCAGTGCCTTGACCTCGCGCTCGTATGAAGGCACGTCGGTCGTCATCGTCGAGTTCAACCTCGATGTCGATGGCCGCAAGGCGGCCGAGGATGTGCGCGAAAAAGTCGGCCTGATGCGGCCGCTGCTGCGTGACGAGGTGAAGGAGCCGCGCATTTCGCGCTTCGACCCGCAAAGCGTGCCGATCTTCAATGTGGCCGTGCTCTCCACCGACGGAAAAAAATCAACACAGGAGCTGACCACCTGGGCTACTCAAGTGCTGCAAAAGCGTTTGGAGAACGTGCGCGGCGTCGGCTCGGTCAGTGTGGTGGGCGGCCTGAAGCGACAGATCCAGCTGAACCTGCGGCCGCAGGCGATGGAGGCCCTGGGCATCACCGTCGATCAGGTGCTGGGCGCGGTGAAGAGCGAGAACCAGGAACTGCCGATGGGCAATATCCGTTCGCTGGTGCAGGAGCAGGTGGTCCAGATCAATGCGCGGCTGAAGCGGCCGGAAGACTTTCGCGAGATCGTGGTGGCGCGCAAGGCCAATACCGTGGTCAAGCTCTGGCAGGTCGCCGATGTCGTCGACGGACCGCAGGAGATCGAAAGCCTGGCGCTCTACAACGGCCAACGCACGGTGCTTTTGAGCGTGCAAAAGAGCCAGGGCGAGAACACCATCGATGTGGTGGACGGCCTCAACAGGGCCCTGACCGAGGCGGCGTCGGTGACACCGGTGGGCATCAAGACCGAGATCAACCGCGACAACTCGCGCGCCATCCGGGTCTCGGTCGCCAACGTCAAACGCACCCTGTTCGAGGGCGCGGCGCTGACCATCCTGATCGTGTTCTTGTTCCTGAACAGCTGGCGCTCAACCATCATCACCGGGCTGACCCTGCCGATCGCGCTGATCGGCACGTTTTTGTTCATGTACCTGTTCGGCTTCACCATCAACAACATCACGATGATGGCGCTGAGCCTGTGCGTGGGCCTGTTGATCGACGATGCCATCGTCGTGCGCGAGAACATCGTGCGCCATGTGCAGATGGGCGCCAGCCCGAAGCAGGCGGCGCTCGACGGCACGGCCGAGATCGGCCTGGCGGTGCTGGCCACCACCCTGTCGATCGTGGCGGTGTTCCTGCCGATCGGCTTCATGGGCGGCATCGTCGGCAAGTTCTTCCACGAGTTCGGCATCACCATCGTGGCGGCGGTGCTGATCTCGATGTTCGTCAGCTTCACGCTCGACCCGATGCTGTCCAGCATCTGGCATGACCCGCAGGCGCATGGCCGGCATGTCGGCCCACCGGTAACGCTGTACGACAAAACACTCGGCCGGGTGACCGGCTGGTTCGATGATTTCACGCAGTGGCTGTCGCGGGCCTACCAGCGCATCCTGGGCTGGTCGCTGAACCACAAGGGTGCG
>JBBQKT010000215.1:0-6288 GCA_038327205.1 Burkholderiales bacterium
CCGTGCAGCTCGATGCTGGCGTCCATGAGCCCAGGGCAAATTGCCAAACGGCGTGCAAAGGCTTCGCAAGCGGCCTCGTCGGGCCACAGCAGATGATGGGTTTCTAGAATGGGCAAATGGATCAGGCTCGTCAACAGAACAACAACAACAACAATCAGCTCGACGCGCAGCAGTTGATGGAACAGCTGCGCGCCTGGGCACTTGAATTGGGATTTTCACAGATCGGCGTGGCCGACATCGACCTTGGCACGGCCGAGCCGGGCTTGCAGGCCTGGCTCGATCAAGGCTTCCACGGCAGCATGCACTACATGGCCGCCCACGGCCTCAAACGTGCCCGCCCAGCCGAGCTGGTGCCGGGCACGGTGCGGGTGCTGACGGCGCGGTTGGACTACCTGCCGCGTGACACTCCAGCGACCGCGCCGGGCTGGCAGGCGCTGGAATGGCAGGGTCTGAGCGATCCGCAAACCGCCCAGATCTCGATCTACGCCCGGGGGCGGGACTATCACAAGGTGTTGCGCCAGCGGCTCCAGCAGTTGGCCGATCGGCTGGCCACGGCCATTGGCCCGTTCGGCCACCGGGTGTTCACCGATTCGGCGCCGGTGATGGAGGTCGAACTGGCCAGCCGCTCCGGCATCGGCTGGCGCGGCAAACACACGCTGGCCCTGCACCGCGAGGCGGGGTCGATGTTCTTTTTGGGCGAAATATTCGTCGATCTGCCGCTGCCGTTGACCGAGCCGGTCAGCGCCCACTGCGGGGAATGCAGGGCCTGCATCGATGTCTGCCCCACCCAGGCCATCGTCGCCCCCTACCGGTTGGACGCGCGGCGCTGTATTTCTTACCTGACCATCGAGCATGACGGGGTGATTCCGGTCGAACTGCGCCCGGCCATCGGCAACCGCATTTACGGCTGCGACGACTGTCAACTGGTCTGCCCCTGGAACAAGTTCGCCCAAAAAGCGGTGTTGGCCGACTTTGATGCCCGGCCGGGCCTGCAGTCGCCCGAGCTGCTGAGCGTTTGGGCCTGGGACGAGGCGGCGTTCATGCGCCGGATGGAAGGCTCGGCAATCCGCCGCATCGGCCATGCCCGCTGGCAGCGCAATATCGCGGTGGCACTGGGCAATGCCTTGCGGGCGGGTGATGACAGCCGCTTGCGCGCGGCCCTGGTCGACGCGAGGCCGGGCACGACGGCGCTGGTGGCCGAGCACATCGACTGGGCGCTCAAGCAATCGCCAGCAGCCAAAGCGGCACCGTGACCATGCCGATCAGGGTGGACAGGGTCACCAGCCCGGCCACAAAAGCGCCATGGCCACCCATGCGAACGGCCAGCACATAGGCACTCGACGCGGTGGGCAGGGCGGCGAACATCAAAAGCATGGCGCGCTGGGCCGGCGGCAATTCAAGCAGGGCGGCCAGACCCAGGGCAATCAGGGGCAACAGCGCATGGCGGATGGTCAGCAGCGCCAGCGCCAACTTCGGCGCCTCCTTCAGTGCCCCGAAGCGCAGCCCCGCGCCCACCGCCATCAGGCCCACGGGCAGGGCTGCCAGGCCGATCCGGTGCAGGGTCAGCGCGGCGGGCTCGGGCAGCCTGAGGCCGGCAATATTGGCCAGCAAGCCTGCCACGGTGGCAATGATCAGCGGGTTGCGTACCAGCTCCCGCGCGTAGCCGTGGCCGCCGTGCCGGGCCAGCGGCCAGACAGCGGCCACATTGCAGATCGGCACGCACAGGGCGATCAGCAAAGCCACCCAGGCGACGCCCTGGGCGCCTTGCAAGCGTTCGGCCAGGGCCAGGGCGATGAAAGAGTTAAAACGAAACGCCACCTGGGCGCCTGAGGCATGGCTGCGCGCATCGACGCCAGGCCACAGGCGCAGCGCGTAGGCCAGGGCCACGCCGCAGAGCACCGTTGCCATGCCCGCCAGAGCCAGGTTCGCCGTGGCGCCGGGCTGCAAGGGTGTGCGCAGGATCGAGTTGAACAGCAGCACCGGAAACAAAAGGTAATAAACCAGCCGCTCGGCGGCCTCCCAGACCGGGCGGTTGAGGGCGGTGTAGCGGCACAGTAAAAAGCCGCACAGGATCAACAAAAAATCGGGCAGCAACAACAAAGCATCAGGCATGGCGCAGAGTGTGCCAGCCGCACTGTCGGCCGCCGCACAGACGGGTGCGTTAGAGCAGGTATCGTGTTGATTGATGGGAGTGAGAGATGACTGAATATGTGATGAATCGCCGCCAATGCCTGGTGGCTACTGCCGGTTTGGCGGGCTTTGCGGCCTTGGCAGGATCAGGTCCGGCCCTGGCCCTTCGCTATGAAGATCAGGACTTTGACGACACGGTGCAACTGGCGGGCAATCCCTTGGTCTTGAACGGTGTCGGCGAAAAAGCCGGCAAGCTTTTCCGGGCCTACACGGCCGGGCTCTATCTGGCCAGCAAGGCCACCACGGTCGACGCCGTCACTGCGATGGCCGGCCCCAAGCGTCTGCAGCTGCGCATCCTGCTGGTGGTGAGCAAAAGCATTCCGATCGGCCCCAGCAGCGTGGACGCTGAAGAGCTGGTCAAGCCCGTCATCATCGGCGTCGGCCGCAATTGCACCGACGCCGAGCGGGCGGCCTTGGGTGAACGCTTTACCCAGTTCACGCAGAACCTGAGGGCAGTCGGCAAGGTCAGGAAAAAGGACATCATCAACATCGACTTTTTGCCCGCCACCGGCACTACCGTGACGGTCAATGGCAAACAGTGGGGTGAGGCCGTGCCGGGTGCCGATCTGTACAGCGCGTTCTTGAAAGTTTTTGTGGGCGAATTGCCGTTTGACCGCAAGCTCAAGGCCGGGCTGCTGGGCCTGCCGCAAGGCTAATATCGGTCGTACAACAACGGAGACATCAATGATTCAACGACGTGCGTGGATGCGGGCCTCGGCCCTGTTGGGCAGTGGTTTGATCGCTGCCCCCTGGGCAGCGGCGCAAGCGGTGTATCCGAGCAAACCGATCCGTCTGGTCGTGCCCTTTGCAGCCGGCGGCACGACCGACATCGTCGCCCGCGTGGTGGCTGAAAAGATCAGCGCCGCCCTGGGCCAATCAATGATCGTCGAGAACAAGGCCGGCGGCGGTGGCTCGATCGGTGCGAACGAAATCGCCAAGGCGGCGCCGGATGGTTATTCGCTGGGCATGGCCACTGTCTCCACCACGGCGGCCAACCCGGCCATCAACCCGAAAATCCCCTACAACCCGATCACCGATTTCACGCCGATCAGCAACCTGGCCGCCACACCGAATGTGATCGCTGTGCACCCGTCTTTCCCGGCGCGCGACTACAAAGGCTTTCTGGCCGAGCTCAAGAAGAACCCCGGCAAATACAGCTTCGCCAGCTCCGGCACCGGTGGCATTGGGCACCTGCAGATGGAGCTGTTCAAGAACCTGACCGGCACCTTTGTCATCCATATTCCTTATCGCGGCGCAGGCCCGGCCTTGAACGACACGGTGGCCGGCCAGGTGCCGATGATTTTTGACAATATGCCGTCCGCCTTGCCCTTCATCAAGGACGGCCGCTTGATCCCCATCGTCGTCGCCGCGCCGCAGCGCTTGGCCGTGTTGCCCAATGTGCCAACCTTCAAGGAAGTCGGTCTGGAGCCGGTCAATCGGATGGCTTACTACGGCATTTACGGCCCCAAGGGCCTGCCCAAGGACGTGGTGGACAAGGTCTACGCCGCCATCAAGAAGACGCTGGAATTGCCGGACGTGAAGAAGCGCATCGAGGACACCGGTTCCATCGTGGTGGCCAACACGCCCGACCAGTTCGCCGCCCAAATTGCTGCTGAGTTCGATGTCTACAAAAAAGTCGTTGCCCAACAAAAACTCAAGCTCGACTGAGGCCTTGCCGCCGGCCAGCCAAGCAGGCATCGACCGTTTCATCGAGGCGCTGTGGCTGGAAGACGGCTTGGCGCGCAACACCCTGGAAGCGTATCGCCGCGATCTGAGCGGGCTGGCTGCCTGGCTGGCCCCGCAGAGCAAGGCGCTTGACGACAGCACCGAGCCCGATTTGCTGGCCTACGGCAGCGAACGTCACGCCGGCAAGACCACCAGCGCGAATCGCCGCTTGAGCGTGTTCAAGCGCTATTTCTGCTGGGCGCTGCGTGACAAGCGGCTCACTGCCGACCCGACCCTGCGCCTGTCCAACGCCAAGCCCGCGGCCCGCAATATCAAGCTGCTGTCCCAGCACCAGGTTGAAGCTCTGCTGGCCGCACCCGATGTCAGCACGCAGCTGGGCCTGCGCGACCGGGCGATGCTGGAGCTGATCTACGCCAGCGGGCTGCGGGTGAGCGAGTTGGTCGGCCTGAAAACCGTTCATGTCGGCCTGCGTGAAACCGTGCTGCGCATCACCGGCAAGGGCGCCAAGACCCGGCTGGTGCCCTTTGGTGAACATGCCTTGGCCTGGCTGAACCGCTATCTGGCCGAGGCGCGGGCGCAGATCCTGGGCGGCCAGCGCAGCGACGAGCTGTTCGTCACCGCGCGCGGCGAGGGCATGACGCGGCAGATGTTCTGGGTCGTGGTCAAAAAGAACGCGCTTCTTGCCGGCATCACCAGCCCGCTGTCGCCCCACACCTTACGCCACGCCTTTGCCACCCATTTGCTCAACCATGGCGCTGATTTGCGTGTGGTGCAACTGCTGCTGGGCCATGCCGATTTGTCGACCACGCAGATTTACACCCACGTGGCGCGCGAGCGGCTGAAGGTGATTCACGCGGCTCATCACCCGAGAGGCTGACTGACTCGCAGACGACAATCTGCGGATGGACCACAGTTTTCTCTCCGCCTTCATCCTGCTCTTGCTGGTGCTCGACCCGCTCGGCAGCCTGCCGATCTTCATTTCCATCATGCGCGACGTGCCCAAGCCGCGCCGCACGCGGGTGGCGGTGCGCGAGGTGGGTATCGCCTTCATCGTGCTGTTCGCCTTCATGTTCCTGGGCGACAGCTTTCTGGCGGTGATGCACTTGTCCGAGCGTTCGCTGGAGGTGGCCGGCGGGGTGATCTTGCTGATCATCGCGATCAAGATGATCTTTGGCAGCTCGGGCGAGTCGGTCTACGGGCTGGAACCAGGCAAAGAACCTTTCATCTTTCCGCTCGCCGTGCCCCTGCTGGCCGGTCCATCGGCCATGGCCACCGTGCTGCTCTTGGCTTCGCGCCAGCCCGACCGCATCTGGTACTGGATCGCCGCGCTGAGCGCCGCCTTGCTCGTCTCGGTCACCACCTTGTTGTTGGCCGGGCAGATTCGCAAGCTGCTGGGCGATTCGGTGATCTCGGCGATCGAAAAGCTGATGGGCCTGGTGCTGACCGCCATCGCGGTGGAAATGGTGCTGGCCGGGCTGAAGCGCTACTTCATTGGCGGTCTCTAGGCTTTGTGGGTCAGACCGAAGTGGTCATACCTTGTGGGTCAGACCGAAATCTCTAGACCTTGCGGGTCAGACCGCCGCTGTACCCAGCAAGCTCTGACCCCAACTGACTGGGACAGCAAGCTCTGACCCCAACCGACTGAGATGTGGCGGCATTGCACATCACGGAACCGCCATTTCACATGATGAACTTTCGATTGTTGCGGCGCATCATTTTCTCTCATCATGGAAAATTGCATTTCACAATCAGAAATTTAAAACACAAGTCATTGATTTTTAACGTAAAAGTTTATAGTCTTGTATAAGACATAAGTCTTCTGCTGTCGGCTTGGCAGGCGTAACCTTGCATTCAGCAACTTTCCTTTCAACACGCCAAGCCGGAGTACCCCATGAGCAGCAACCTGACCCGTGAACAGCAGATCGACGCCCTCGAAACCGATTGGGCGCAAAACCCACGCTGGAAGGGCATCAAGCGCAGCTACAGCGCTGCCGATGTGGTGCGCCTGCGTGGCTCAATCGCCATCGAGCACACCCTGGCCAAGCGCGGCGCGATCAAGCTGTGGGACCTGGTCAACAACGAGCCCTTCATCAACGCCCTCGGCGCGCTGACCGGCAACCAGGCCATGCAGCAGGTCAAGGCTGGCCTGAAGGCCATCTATCTGTCCGGCTGGCAAGTTGCCGGCGACGCCAACAGCAATGGCGAGATGTACCCCGACCAGTCGCTGTACTCGGTCGACTCGGTGCCCAAGGTGGTCAAGAAGATCAACGCCACGTTCAAGCGTGCCGACGAGATTCAGTGGTCCGAAGGCAAGAACGACATCGACTACTTTGCCCCCATCGTGGCCGATGCCGAAGCCGGTTTCGGCGGCGTGCTGAACGCGTTTGAGCTGATGAAGTCGATGATCGCGGC
>JBBQKT010000216.1:0-6270 GCA_038327205.1 Burkholderiales bacterium
CGATATTGGCCTTCACGCCGACCTTGGCCCAATCGGCCTGGATCATCTGCGCCACCAGTTGCGCGTTCGGGTTGTAGGCGCGCTGCACCGGCATCGCCCACAGGCTCAGGTTCAGCGTCGTGATGCCCGCGCGCTTGAGCAATTCGCGCGCCTTGGCGGGCGCATAGGGCACCGGCTTCAAGGTTTCGTCATGGGCCCACATCGCCGTCGGGATGATCGTTTCGGCCAGCTCGCCACTGGCACCGTAAACCGTGTTGATGATGGCCTTCTTGTCGATCGCCATGTCCAGCGCCTGGCGGACTTCGAGCTTGTCGAGCGGCGGCTTCTTCAGGTTGAAGGCCAGAAAGCCGGTGTTCAGGCCCGGCACGCTGGTCAGGGTGATCTGCGGGTCGGTCGAGAGTGCCAGCACATCGGCCGGATTGCTCAGCACCGCGATATCGCATTCATTGCGCTTGAGTCGCTGCGTGCGCACCGTGCGGTCGGTGGTGATGGCGTAGACCAGGCTGTCGACCAGGGGCCCTTCGCCCGGCTGGCGGCGGAAGTAATCGGGGTTGCGGGTGTAGCGCAGGAGGCTGTCTTGCTGAAAGCTCTTGAACACAAACGGACCGGTGCCGATCGGCCACTGCGCGATATTGGCGGGCTTGCCCTGCTTCAGCAATTGCGCGCCATATTCGGCCGATTGCATGGCGGCAAACGCATAGCCCAACAGGGTCAGAAATGAAGCATCGGGGCTGGCCAGCTCGACCCGCACCTCGTAGTCATTCACCCGCACGACCTGGCGGATCAGCTTGTCCCAGCCCAGCGCGGTCACGTACGGTGAAATCGTCGGAAACGCACGCTGAAACGGGCTTTGTGGGTCGAGCCAGCGGGCGAAGGTGAACACCACATCATCGGCATTGAAGTCACGCGTCGGGGTGAACCAGGCGGTGCGGTGGAACTTCACCCCCCGGCGCAGCGGGAAGGTGATGCTGCGGCCATCGGCGCTGACCGTCCAGCCGGTGGCCAGGGCCGGGATCAGCGCGCTGCCGCCGCGCTCGGTCTCAACCAGGCCATCAAAGATCGGGATTGTGGCGGTGTGGTCGACGCCGGAATCGGTGTTGGCTGGATCGAAGCTCTTGGGGCTGCCCTGGGCGCACAGACGCAAGGTCGAGGCGCTGGCCGCGCCCGCCAACAGCAGCGCCACCGCGAGCAGCAGGCCCTTCTTCACCCCCGCTGCCCCACCAGCACACCCTTGTTTGCCAGCACATCGGCCCGCTCATTGCCCGGGTCGCCCGCATGGCCCTTGACCCAGCGCCACTCGACCTGGTGCAGCTTGCACAGCGCGTCCAGCCGCTGCCAGAGGTCGGCGTTCTTTACCGGCTTGTTGTCGGCGGTCTTCCAGCCGCGGCGCTGCCAGCCGAGGATCCACTCGGTCATGCCCTTGCGGACGTATTCGCTGTCGGTGTAGATGGTGATCTGGCAGGTGCGCTTCAGCGAGGCCAGCGCCTCGATCGGCGCGGTCAGCTCCATGCGGTTGTTGGTGGTGTTGGATTCGCCGCCGCACAACTCTTTTTCATGGCCGGCGGTGCTGAGCCAGGCGCCCCAGCCGCCAGGGCCGGGGTTGCCCTTGCAGGCGCCGTCGGTGTAGATGGTCACAACAGGTTTTGAAACAGCGGGAACAACGGGAACAACGGGAACAACAGGAACAGCAGGCGTGGTCATGGTTTGATGTTTGAATGATGTTGATGCCGGGCCACGGCGGGTGCCGTCGCCTTGGAAATTCGTTTTTTGTCGCGCGCCAGACCGACCAGCCGCATGCCATGCACCCGCTTGACGGCGCTGATGAAGTAGACCGCGCCCAGCACCGGCCACCAGCGCGAGCCGACCGATTCGGTCCAACGCCAGCGCTGCAGCCATTTGTCGCTGCGCAGTGGCGGGCAATAGCCGCCAAAGCGGGCGCTGTCCACCTCGAAGCCGAGCAGGCGCAACCAGTCGCGCAGCCGCCAATAGCCGATGAACTCACCCGACTGCGGCAGGAACAAGCGGCCCGAACCGAGGCGGCCCAGATTTTGCCGCAGGCCCCACAGGCTGGCCGGGTTGAGCCCCAAGATCACCAGCCGCCCCTCGGGCCGCAACACCCGCTCGCATTCGCGCAGGGTCTGGTGCGGGTCATGCGCCATTTCCAGCGCGTGGGGCAACACCACCAGATCGAGACTGTTGGCCTCGAACGGCAGCGAATCAAACTCGCACTGCAGGCTGATGCCCTTGAACGGCTGCGCGCCGTCCAGCGCCAGCCACTGATGCGGCATCCGGTTCGCCCGCAGCGCGGCCAGTTCGGGCAGGCCGAGCTGCACTGCGTGGAAGCCAAACACATCGACCACGGCCACATCCATCTGCGCCTGCTCCCAAGCCAGCAGGTACTGACCGGGCGGGGTTTGCAGCCAGTCGGCCAACTCTATAATCGAGGCTTCGCGTGTCATTGAAGAACGGATGGGATGGAACTGCTGGAGTTGCGACCAATTGCTGCCTTTTCGGACAACTACATCTGGATGTTGCACGACGGCCATCAAGCCCTCGTCGTCGATCCGGGCGACGCGACCCCCGTTCTGGCTGTGCTCAAAGCGCATTCGCTGCGCCTCGCCGGCATTCTAGTGACGCATCACCACAACGATCACGTCGGCGGCCTCGCTGCGCTGCGCCCCCATCTCGACGGGCCCATCTACGGCCCCCGGCGCGAGAACATTCCGAAGCCTTACACCGCCGTTGATGCGGGCGAGTCGGTCGAACTGCTGGGTCAGCGCTTTGAGGTGATCGACGTGCCCGGCCACACCGCAGGCCACATCGCCTTCCATTGCGCCGCGCCCAGCGATGGCTCCGCGCCGATCCTGTTCTGCGGTGACACCTTGTTTTCCGGCGGCTGCGGCCGGCTGTTCGAAGGCACACCCGCGCAGATGCATGCATCGCTGCAAACCCTGGCCACCCTGCCCGGCAACAGCCGGGTCTGCTGCGCCCACGAATACACGCTCAGCAATTTGCGCTTTGCCCGCCAGATCGAACCGGCCAATGCCGAACTGGCGGCCTATGAAACCTGGTGCCAAACCCAACGGGGCGACGGTCTGCCAACTTTGCCGTCCACGGTCCTCACCGAACGCCGGATCAACCCCTTTCTTCGCGCCAGCGAACCCGCCGTCGTGGCGGCTGCGCTGGCCCACGCCCCCACCTCCCACGCCGATCCGGTGTCGGTGTTAGCCACATTGCGGCAATGGAAGAACGACTTCAGATGACTGCACGCCCTTCACGCCATCCCCGACCTTTAAAAATTTCCAGCCGCCTCAGCCTGTTGCTGAGCGCCGCCCTCCTCGCCGCCTGCGCCACCCCGATTTCGGCACCGTCCAACAGCGCCAGCCCCAGCACCCGCAACGACCTGCCCAACACCGCGCGCCTCGGCGCTGACATCAAACCCGGCAGCGCTTTTGCCGAACCGAGCAAGCCTGCCCCACCCGCTGCCGCCGTGGTCGCCCTGCTCGAAGACAGCTTGCGCCCAGGCGTCAAGGTGGAGCTCGACGATGCCGAATTGCGCGAAAACCTGTGGCTTCGCATGCGTGCCGGCTTCGCCATGCCGACCTTGGACAACGAGGGCGTGAAGCGGGCCGAGGCCTGGTACGCCAGCCGGCCCGACTATGTGCAACGCATGACCGAACGCGGCAGCCGCTACCTGTTCCACATCATTGAAGAGGTCGAAAAGCGCGGCATGCCGACCGAGCTGGCGCTGTTGCCCTTTGTGGAAAGTGCCTTCGTCACCGACGCCACGTCGCGTGCCAAGGCCGCCGGCATGTGGCAGTTCATGCCCGCCACCGGCCGCGACTTCGATCTGAAGCAAAACATCTTCCGCGATGACCGCCGCAATGTGCTGGCGTCCACCCGTGCGGCGCTCGACTATCTGGGCCGGCTCAACAAGATGTTTGACGGCGACTGGCAGTTGGCGCTGGCCGCCTACAACTGGGGCCAGGGCAATGTGCTGAAAGCCATCGCGCGCAACCAGAAAGCCGGGCTGCCGACCGATTACGACAGCATCAAGATGCCGGACGAGACGCGCTACTACTTGCCCAAGTTGCAGGCCGTCAAGAACATCGTGCTGGCGCCGGGCATGTACGGTCTCAGCCTGCCGCCGGTGGCCAACCATCCCTACTTTTTGAGCGTCAAGATCGAGCGCGACATGGACGTCGATGTCGCTGCCCGCCTGGCCGGCATCAGCGAAGCATCGTTCAAGCAGTTCAACCCGCAAATGAACAAGCCGGTCATCCTGGCCGCCCACACCGAGCAGGTGCTGCTGCCCTTCGACAACGCCGAAGCCTTCGCCACGGCGCTGGCCGCGCACCGAGGCCCACTGGCCACCTGGACGGCCTGGGTCGTGCCCAAGACGATGAAGCCGGCCGAGGCCGCAAGACAAGTCGGCATGAGCGAAGCGCTGCTGCGCGAAATCAATGTGATCCCGCCCAAGATGCTGGTCAAAAAGGGCTCGACCCTCTTGGTGCCGCGCGCCGCGCACCGGGTGGAAGATGTCAGCGAACAGCTGGCCGACAACGCCAGCATGAGCTTGGCCCCTGACCTGCCACCTGCGCCCAAACAGGCCCGTCGCAGCCTCAAAGCCGGCAAGGCGGACACCGTCGCGAGCGTGGCCAAGCGCTACAAGGTCAGCGCCAGCCTGGTGGCGCACTGGAACAACGTGGGCGAAAAACACGCCTTCAAGCCGGGTCAGGCCGTGGTGGTCTATCTGTCGGTGACCAAACCGACTGCCAAGACCTCAACCAAAGCAAAGATCAGGACGGCAGCCAAGAAAGGCAGCAGCCGGGTGGCCGCTGCGGAATCGGTCACGCGCCGATAAAAAACAGCGCCACGCTGACCACCACACCGGCGAACCAGACAACGGAGCGCAGGCTTGCCTTGTCGGCCAGGTAGGCGGCGATGAAGGCCAGCCGTGCGGCGATGAAGGCCAGCGCCAGTGCATTGATCGTGCCCTGCGCAGCCTGCATCTGATGGGCGGCCAAGACACCCGCCACGAACAGCGGCAGCGCCTCGAAGCTGTTGGCCTGCGCCGCATTGGCGCGCGCCTGCCAGCCCGTCAGCTTGGCCAGCCATTCGCGTGGATGTTCATTGTCAAAACCACCCTCGCGGCGCGGCCGGCCGAAGCCCTTGGACTTGGCCAGGCCCGCGCACACGATGGGCAGCAGGCAGGCGACGATGATGCAAAAGTAGGCGATGGTCATAAAAACTCGGCTTAACGCCGATCCGATAAGGCATGGGCGATGGTGCCCAGATCTACGTATTCCAACTCACTCCCGACCGGCACACCCCGTGCGAGTCGGGTAGCACGGATGCCGCGAGACCGCAGCGCCTCGCCCAGCACATGGGCGGTAGCCTCGCCCTCGGCGGTGAAGCTGGTGGCCAGGATCACTTCGTCCACGCCCGCTTCGGCTGCCCGCGTCAACAGTTCCGCCGCGCCGATTTCACGCACGCCGATGCCGTCCAGCGGGCTGACCCGGCCAAGCAGCACAAAGTAATAACCGCGGTAAGACCCCGTGCGCTCCAGCGCCGCCTGGTCGGCCGGGGTTTCGACCACGCACAGCAGGTGGGCATCACGCGTCTCGTCCTCACAGATCGAGCACACCGCCGCTTCGCTGAACGTGTGACAGCGTTGGCAATGGCCGATCTGATCGGCCGCCGTCAACGCCTGCGCCAGCTTGCGAGCCCCGTCCCGGTCGTGTTGCAGCAGGTGATAGGCCATGCGCTGGGCCGACTTCTGGCCCACACCGGGCAGGCGCTTGAGCGCCTCGATCAACACATCAAGTGCGGTCACAAGGCCGACCGCCGGGCCACTCCCAAGGCGGCCTGCGCCGCCTTGGGGGGCAGCGAACGGCGCGAGCGTGGGGGCACCATTAAAACGGAAACTTCATGCCGGGAGGCATCGGCATGCCGGCGGTCAGCTTGCCCATCTTCTGCGAGCTGACTTCTTCGGCGCGGCGCACCGCGTCGTTGAACGCGGCGGCCACCAGGTCTTCGAGCATGTCCTTGTCATCGGCCAGCAGGCTGGGGTCGATGGTGACGCGCTTGACGTCGTTCTTGCAGGTCATCAAGACCTTGACCAAGCCCGCGCCGGACTGGCCTTCCACCTCAACGCTGGCAAGTTCGTCCTGCGCCTTCTTGAGGTTGTCCTGCATGGCCTGGGCTTGTTTCATCAAGCCGGCAAGTTGGCCCTTCATCATGGTCATTACTCCTAAGGTTTCAGTTGGA
>JBBQKT010000217.1:0-6268 GCA_038327205.1 Burkholderiales bacterium
AAGGATCCGATGGTCGTGCTGCGCACCGAATACAGCCGCGGTGGCCGCAACGCCGCCACCGTGCGTATGAAGCTCAAGAGCCTGCTGAGCAGCTCGGGCACCGAAGTCGTCTTCAAGGCCGACGACAAGCTCGACCAGGTCATGCTCGAAAAGAAGGATTGCACCTACACCTACTTCGCTGACCCGATGTATGTGTTCATGGACGAGGAATTCAACCAATTCGAGGTGGAAGCCGAGAACATGGGCGACGCGATCCAATATCTGGAAGATGCCATGGCGGTTGAAGTCGTCTTCTACGACGGCAAGGCGATCTCGGTTGAAGTGCCGACCTCGGTGGTGCGCGAAGTCATCTGGACCGAACCCGCCGTCAAGGGCGACACCTCGGGCAAGGTCTTGAAGCCTGCCAAGCTGGCCACCGGGTTTGAGATTCCCGTGCCCATCTTCGTGGCCCAGGGCGACAAGATCGAAATCGACACTCGCACGCACGAGTACCGCAAACGCGTCTGAGCGCCTAGCGCCGACTGCATCAAAAAAGGCACCCTCGGGTGCCTTTTTTATTGGGTGACGCTGGTTTTGCAGCGACCTTGCGGCTCAGGTCGGCTCAGGTAAACACGCCCTCGCGCAGCCATTTGGTGGCCACCCATTTTTCACCGGCCTTGACCGGCGCGCCACCGTGCAGGGTGTGGGTCATCGGGTGCGGTCGGTCGTAGCTGAAAAACACCGCGTTGCCCTTGATCGGCGACACCTCAAGGCGCACGTCCGGGAAGGTGGTGGCGCCGCCCGCTTCGGGCGTGTTGAGGTACATCACGATCGTGGCCACGCGCTGGCCGCCACGTTTGAGGATGGCCGGGGTCGCCGCATGGATGGGGTCGAAATAGTCGAAGTGCGGCAGGTATTCGGCACCTGGCCGGTAGCGCAGCACTTGCAGGCCCTCGCCGTGGTTGACCGGCCAATCGAGCAGCGCGGCCAGCCGGGCTTCCACCGTCTGGATCAAGGCGCTTTCGCCCCGCTCGAAAAACATGCCGTCGCTGGTGCGGGCGGCATTTACCTCGCTGCCTTCGCTCGACTCGGCGACGGTTTCAGAACGGGCCAGACGGGCCCCGGCCAGCGCCCGCATCGCGTCGCATTCGTCGTCCGACAGCAGATTGCCGAACACCACGACACGCGGATGCTGCAAGGTCAGCAGCACCTTGACCTCGCGGTCACCGGCCCACAGCGTCGGGGTGGAGCCGGCCAAGGCGGGCGTCGGCACGCGAACCGGCGTGGGCAGGCCATTGATCGCCTGCGCCGCCGTTGTGGCCTTTTTTTCCTGCAGATGGCTGTTCAGGGTTTCGTCCAGGGCCTGCAGGGCCAGGTTTTCACCCCAGCCGCTGGCCTTCATCGCGGCCAGCACATGCTCGGGGCTGTGGCCGGCCTGCACCTGCTCAACAATCCAGTGGCGCAACTCCGCCGTGATGAATTGCACGCTCATGCCAGCCCTTCCAGGCGACGCCGAAACAACAGGCGGCCCGGCGTGGACAGCGCGGGCACAAAGGCATAGCCGTCGGCTGCAAAGGCGTGCAGTCCGGCGGGCGTATTGATGCGCTGGGTGATGGCATAGCGGGCCATCAGGCCACGTGCGCGCTTGGCGAAGAAGCTGATGATCTTGTAGTCGCCGTTTTTCCAGTCCTCGAACACACACTCGATCACGCGGGGCTGCAGGGCCTTGCGGTCCGCCGCGCGGAAATATTCTTGCGAGGCCAGATTGACGATCACCGGCACCGGGTCGGCGGCAGCGCGCCGGTTCAGGTGTTCGGCCAGCCGGTCGCCCCAGAAGGTGTAGAGGTTGGGACCATCGGCGTGGGCCAGCTTTGTGCCCATCTCCAGCCGATAGGGCTGCATCAGATCGAGCGGCCGCATCACGCCATAAAGGCCCGACAGAATCGCCAGATGCTGCTGGGCCCAGGCCAGGTCGTCGAGGCTCAGGGACGTGGCATTCAAGCCGTCGTAGACGTCGCCATTGAAGGCCAGCACCGCCGGCTTGCTGTTGTCCGCCGTGAAACTGGGGCGCCAGGCTTTGTAGCGGGCCACATTGAGGGCGGCAAGATCATCCGACAAGCTCATCAGCCCAGCCACATCGGCCTGCGTCTGGGTCTTCAGCAGCTTGATCAGCGCCTTGGACTGCGGCAGAAATTGCGGCTGGGTGGCGAGCGCTGCCACCGCCTCGGGCGTGGCGGTTTCGTAGTCGAGCGACTTGGCGGGTGAGAGCAAGAACAGCATGTTGACGATTGTCACCTGGGACAAAGGACGTAAAAAAACCCACCGAGGCCGACCTCAGCGGGTTTTCAGGAAAACGGGGTTTACTTTGCCAGCAACTGGTTGGCGGCCGCCACATCCGACGGCGTCAACAGACCCGAGGCCTGGCGCAGTTTGAGGCTGTTTAACACCACGTCGTAACGGGCCTTGGCCAGATCACGCTGGGTGGTGAACAGCTGGGTCTGCGCATTCAGCACATCCAGGTTGACACGCACGCCGACCTTGTAGCCCAGCTGCGTGGCTTCCAGGGCCAGCTTGCTCGACGATTCGGCCGCTTCGAGCGCCTTCACCTGGGCGGTCAGCGATTGCACGCCGAGATAGGCGCGGCGCGTGCCCTCAGCCACGCTGCGGCGGGCAAAGTCCACCGTGTTGCGGCTCTGCTCTTCGAGCGCCAGGGTTTCCTTGATGCGGTTCTGAATCGCACCACCGCTGTAGAGCGGGTAGTTCAGTGCCACGCCGACCGTGCCGCTACCTGTCGTGCCCACACCCGTCACAGACGCCGCGCCGCGGGCATTGTTGCCACCCAGGGTGGCGGTCAGATCGACCGTGACACCATCGGCCGCGCGGGCCTTGGACGTTTCCAACTGCGCGACTTCAAGCGCCAAGCGGGCCTTGCGCACCGCTGGATGCAACTCATCGGCCTGGTTCACCCAGGGGTCGATGCTGGCCGGCAGCACGGCTGGCAGCGCCACCGGCAGGGCAAAGGGCTTGGGCGCGACGCCCACCCGGCCCACCAACTGGTCAAGCGTCACGCCCTTGATACGCAGGTCGTTGTCGGCGCCGATCTCGGCGGCGGTGGCCAGGTCAAAGCGGGCCTGCGCCTCGCGGGTATCGGTGATGGTGGCGGTGCCGACCTCAAAGTTGCGCTTGGCCGAGGCCAGCTGTTCGGCGATGGCGGCCTTGCTGGCCCGCGCGGTGCCCAGCGCGTCTTGTGCGGCCAGCACATCGAAATAGGCTTGCGAAACCCGCACGATCAGGTCTTGCTCGGCGGCCTCCAGGTCGGCCTGCGCAACGCTCAGGCCGCGCTGTGCCTGGTCGATGCTGATCCTGTTGCCGCGGTTGAAGATCGCGTACCTGGCGGTCAGCCCGGCCTGCACGGTGGTGGCGGTGACCCGGTCGCCCGCCACCTGCACCTGCTGGCCATTGACCGTGGTGTAGCGGTTGGGCGGGATGATTTGCTGGTTGGTGGCGCTGACGCCAAGGCCCACGCTGGGGCGGCCAAGGGCATCGACCTGCGCGGCCTTGTATTGCGCCGAATCGGCCAGCGCGCGCGCCGCCAGATAGGTGGCGTCATAGGCCCGCGCAGCGTCGTAAAGGTCTTGCAGGCTTTGCGCCTGGGCGCTGCCAACAGCGCCAAGCGCCAGGGCAATGCCGAGGGCCAGCAGCTTGATGGGGTGGCGCGAATTCAAAGCACGGTGTTCAAACATGGGCTTCCTTGTCAACGGGAGATGTTGGCGGTGCGAGGTTATAGCCGAGCAAGTCCAGCCGCCGCAGCCGGATTGCGACGATCTGCAATCTGCGCGGGCCATGATGGCGAGAACGAGCGACAGGCGACGGTAAAGACAGGCATGGACATCCTGCGCAAGCCCTTAAAACGCAAAAGCGTTGCGCTGCACGAAGCCTTGCAACCGGGGCGCTACGGTGTCGAACAAGATCGTGGTGCGGTAATCAGATTCGCCCACGCGGGTGACCAGTTGTGCGCGCATCACCGGCAGCTCGCCGACGATGGCCGCCAGACGGCCGCCGACCTTGAGTTGCGCGAGCAGCGCTGCCGGCACCTCGGCCACCGAGCCGGACAGCAAGATCACGTCAAACGGCGCTTCGCTGGCCAAGCCTTCGGCCCCGTCCTGATTCAGCACGCTGACATTCACCACCCCGGCGCGCCGCAAGTTCGCCGTAGCCACAGCGGCCAGATCGGCATTCGTTTCGAGGCTGATGACGCGTTGTGCCTTGTGGCCCAGCAGCGCCGCCATAAAGCCCGAACCAGTGCCGATCTCCAGCACTTTTTCATGCCGGGCGACCTTCAGCTCCTGCAACAGCCGGGCTTCCACGCGCGGGGCCAGCATTGCCTGGCCCAGTGACACATCACCAAGCGGGATCTCCGTGTCCATGAAGGCCAGGGCCTTGCAGGCCGGAGGCACGAAATCTTCGCGCCGCACGACGGCCAGCAGGGACAGCACACCCGCGTCGAGCACGTCCCAGGGGCGGATCTGCTGTTCGATCATGTTGAAGCGGGCTTGTTCGATATTCATGCTGTTTTTCAAGGGACTTCTCCTACGGGCGCCGTGTCTTGCGAAGGCCGGATTCTATTTCCTGTCCACTTGCGCTTGGCCCACACCGCCAGGTCATCGAGATAGCAGTAAATCACCGGCACGACCACCAGGGTCAGCAGGGACGAGGTGATGACACCGCCAATCACCGCCTGCCCCATCGGCGCGCGCTGCTCGGAACCCTCGCTGAGTGCAAACGCCAGCGGCACCATGCCGAACACCATCGCCAAGGTGGTCATCAAGATCGGTCGCAGCCGCACCTTGGCCGCATGCAGCAGCGCTTCTTCCCGGCCCATCGGTGCCTGGTCGATGCCGTTGCCGTGTTGGCCTTCGCGTGATCGGATCGCAAAGTCGACCAACAAGATGGCGTTCTTCGTCACCAAGCCCATCAGCATCACGATGCCGATCACGCTGAACATATTCAGCGACGAATTGAAGGCCAGCAGCGCCAGCACCACACCAATCATCGTCAGCGGCAGGCTGCTCATCAGCGCCAGCGGCTGCAAAAAGCTCTTGAACTGGCTGGCCAGGATCATGTAGATGAAGATGATGGCCAGGCCCAGCGCGCCGACGGCGTACTGAAACGACTCATTCATATTCTTCGTCGAGCCGCCAAAGGTGTAGCGGTAACCCGGTGGAAAGCCGGTGTCGTCCAGCACCTTCTTGATATCGGCCGACACCTCGCCCGAGCTGCGACCCGAAGCCGGGTTCGCATTGGCATCAATCGTGATTTCGCGGCTCAGGTCACGGCGATTGATCTGGTTCGGGCCGGTGGATGGGCGGATGTCAGCCACCTGGCTCAGCCGCACGACACGGGCCGAACCGTCGGCCGCAGCCACCACATTGATTGGCAGGCCCTGCAGATCGCTCAAGGCATTGCGGTCGGCCGGGCCCAGTCGGACGATGACGTCATAGTTCTCGCCGTCCGGCGCACGCCAGTTGCCCACCGTGGTGCCGGCCAGCAGGGTGCGCAAGGTGGTGGACAGGGCATTGACGTTGAGCCCCACATCGGCGGCGGCATCGCGCTTGACCTCAACCGAGACGGTCGGTTTGTCCGGCTTCAGGGTGGTGTCCAGATCCACCAGACCAGGGATCTTCACGAGCCGCGCTGTGACCTGTCTGGAGATGCGTTCCAGCTCACCCAGATCGGGGCCCTGGATCGAAAACTGCAGGCTTTTGCCCCCGCCCAGATCGGTCTGGCCAATATTGGTGACGGTGATGCCGGGAATGGTGGCGAGCTTTTCGCGCAGCGGGGTGGCCAGGTCGCCGACGCTGCGGCTGCGGTCCTTGCGGTCGACCAGGCGCACATAGATCGCGCCGTAGATCTTGCCGGCCGCGAAGCCGCTGTTGATCGTCGTCACCGTGTAGCGCACCTCGGGCAGGCTGCGCAAGATCGCGTCGATCTGTTTGCTGCGCGCCTCGGTCACTTCCAGCGATGAACCCACCGGGGTGTAGAAATTGATCTGCGTTTCCGACAGATCGGCCTTCGGCACAAACTCCTTGCCGACGCTGCCCAGCAGGGCACAGCTGCTCAGCAAGGTGGCCAGCGCAATGCCCAAAGTCGCACCCTTGTGGTTCAGCGACCAGCCCAGGATGCGCTGGTAGGCCCGCGACAGCCACTGCGTGAAATCATCGAACCAGCCGGTCACCCGGCCGAGTGTTTTGTCGTACAGCGTTACCGGTGGGCCGACATGCCGGCCATG
>JBBQKT010000218.1:0-6257 GCA_038327205.1 Burkholderiales bacterium
TCGACCGAATAGCGTCCGACGCGCGGTTCGGCATTCAAGCGCAAGGCCACATCCCGCACCAAGTCCTCGACGAACTTGGGGTTCTCGTAGGCATGCTCGGTGATCCACTTTTCATCGCTGCGCTTGAGCAGCGGCCAGATCTCGCTGGACGCGCTTTCTTCGGCGAAGCGGACCAACTCGGGCCAGCCCAACTGGGCATCGGGCAGCTCGGCGCGGATGGTGACCAGCGAGCGCTGGTTGTGAGCGCCGTAATCGGAAATCTCTTTCGAGCAGGGGCACAGGCTCTTCACCGGCACGCCCACTTCGGCCCAGACGGCGGTCTTGCCGGCGCGGGTTTCGGAGATCAGCGCGCCCTGGTAATCGAGCATGCTTTCAATGCCCGAGACCGGCGCGCGCTTGCGGATGAAGAAGCTGAAACGCACTTCGATGCGGCCTTCAACGGCTTCCAACTTGGTGAGCATCGCGCCATGCAGCTCGCGCAGGGTCTTCGCGTCCAGCGGGGTGTTCAGCGCGTCGAGCCAGGCGACGAAGCGGGACATGTGGGTGCCCTTTTTCTCGGCCGGCAGGGCCACGTCAAGCGTCCAGGTGCCGACCGTGTGCTGGGCCGTCTTGCCCACCTGCACCTGCAGCGGATAGCGCACATCCTTGACGCCAACGCGCTGAATCATCAGATGGCGCTCGTCGCGCTCACTCTGGGTGTCGGGAATGTGCAAGGCACTGGTCACTTGGTTCATAGGCTGTCGAGGTATTCGGGTAATCCCGAAGCATCGCACCGGGTCAGGAACCTTGTCGTTAAAAGGTTTTCGGTCTTTATTCGTTGGCCGCGGGGCGCAGCAAGGCAGGGCGTGCGCCGAAGCGCTTCAGGATCGATTGCTCAATGCCCGCAGCGTCCAGCCCGCACAGCGCCATCAGTTTGACCGGATCGCCATGCTCGACAAACTCGTCGGGCAGGCCCAGTTGCAGCACCGGGATCACAAGACCGGCCGCCTGCAGCGACTCCAGCACCGCCGAGCCCGCGCCGCCCATGATGCAGCCCTCTTCCACCGTCACGAACGCATCATGCGTGCGCGCCAGTTCGGCCACCAGGGCGTGATCGAGCGGCTTCACAAAGCGCATGTTCGCCACGGTGGCGTCGAGCTGATCGGCCGCCTTCAGTGCTGGATAGAGCACGGTGCCAAACGCCAGGATGGCGATGCGTGGCCCGCCGTTTTTGCCAAACACGGGACCTGCCGTGCGGCGAATCTCGCCTTTGCCCCAGGGCTGGGCGGTCATCTCCTTTTGCACCACCACACCGGCACCTGCGCCGCGCGGGTAGCGCACGGTCACCGGGCCGTTGTGCTCGAAGGCGGTGAACAAGGCTTGCCGACATTCGTTCTCGTCGGCCGGGGTCAGCACGGCCATATTCGGGATGCAGCGGGTGTAAGCGATGTCGTAATTGCCGGCGTGGGTCGCGCCATCGGCACCGACCAGGCCGGCTCGGTCCAGGGCGAACACGACCGGAAGATTCTGAATCGCCACGTCGTGAATCATCTGGTCATAGGCACGCTGCAAGAAGGTCGAATAGATCGCGACGACCGGCTTCAAGCCCTCGCAGGCCAGACCGGCCGCGAAGGTGACCGAATGCTGCTCGGCGATGCCGACATCGTGATAGCGCTGCGGGAAGCGCTTGTGGAACTCGACCATGCCCGAGCCTTCGCGCATTGCCGGGGTGATGCCGACCAGGCGGCGGTCGCGCTCGGCCATGTCGCACAGCCATTCGCCGAAGATCTGCGTGAAGGTGATCTTGGGCGGCAGGGTCGGTTTAACGAACCCGATGGCTGGATCAAACTTGCCCGAGGCGGCGTGGTACTTGACTGGGTCAGCCTCGGCCAGCTTGTAGCCCTGACCCTTCTTAGTCACGATGTGGAGAAACTGCGGGCCTTTTCTGTCGCGCAGGTTTTCCAAGGTCGGAATGAGGGAGTCGAGGTCGTGGCCGTCGATGGGGCCGACGTAGTTGAAGCCGAATTCCTCGAAGATCGTGCCCGGCACGACCATGCCCTTGGTGTGTTCCTCAAAGCGGCGGGCGAACTCATACAACGGGGTGTTCTTCAACACGCTCTTCGCACCTTCGCGGGCCGTTGCGTAGAACTTGCCGCTCATCAGCCGCGCCAGGTATTTGTTCAGCGCGCCGACCGGCGGGCTGATCGACATGTCGTTGTCGTTCAAGATCACCAGCACATCGCCCAGCAGACCGCCATGGGAAATACCGGCGTTGTTCAGCGCCTCGAAGGCCATGCCGGCCGTCATTGACCCGTCGCCAATGATCGCCACCGCCTTGCGTTCCTCGCCCTTGATCTTGGCGGCCATCGCCATGCCGTGGGCGGCCGAGATCGAGGTGGACGAATGGCCGGTGCCGAAGGTGTCGTACTCGCTCTCATCGCGGCGCGGAAAGCCGCTGATGCCGCCAAGCTGGCGCAGGCCGCTCATGCGGTCGCGGCGACCGGTCAGCACCTTGTGCGGATAGGTCTGGTGGCCCACGTCCCAGACCAGCCGGTCATGCGGCGTGTTGAAGACGTAATGCAGGGCCACGGTCAACTCGACGGTGCCGAGGTTGGAACCCAGATGCCCGCCCGTCTTGGCGACGCTGCTCAGCACATAAGCGCGCAACTCGTCGGCCAGCTTTTGCAGGTCGGCACGTGGCAGTCGGCGCAGATCGGCCGGGCTGTTGATGGTTTCGAGCAGACGATAGGGCATGGGAATTACGCTTTCAACTGTCACGCTCAACCACCATATCGGCCAGCAAACTGAGCCAGGCCGTGTTGACCAAACCACTGGCCGTCAAGGCCTGGTGCGCTTGGTCGCGCAATTTTTCGGCCAGCTTGCCCGCCGCGTCGAGGCCCAGCACGCTGACATAGGTCGGCTTGTTGGCGTCTTGATCTTTGCCGGCCGTTTTGCCCAGCACGGCAGAGTCTTGGGTCACGTCAAGGATGTCGTCGACCACCTGGAAGGCCAGGCCGATGGCGGCACCGTAGTCGGACAAAGCAGCCAATGCCTTGGGATCGGCCGCGCCACAGGCAGCCCCCATCATCACGCTGGCCTGCAGCAGCACGCCGGTCTTGCGGCGATGCATGTCCCGCAAGGTGGCTTCATCCAGGGTTTGGCCCACGCTGGCCAGGTCGATCGCCTGCCCACCGGCCATACCGGCATGACCGGCCGAGCGGGCCAACAATGCACACAACCGGGCTTGCAGCGCAGGATCGCCCCAGCCTTCCGGCGTCAGCACCTCAAACGCCAACGCCTGCATCGCGTCGCCCGCCAACATGGCCTGGGCCTCACCAAACTGCACGTGCGCGGTGGGCTTGCCGCGGCGCAGCACGTCGTCGTCCATGCAGGGCATGTCGTCATGCACCAGCGAATAGGCATGGATCAATTCCACCGCACAGGCCGCGCGCATGGCGGATTGCGGCTCGCCGTGCACGGCGTCACAGGCGGCCATCACCAACAAGGGCCGCAGCCGTTTACCGCCACCGAGCACCGCATAGCGCATCACCTCGCCGATACCGGCCGGCGCATCGGCGGGCACCAAGCCATCCAGTGCCAGCTCGAACGTCGCCAGCGTGCGCGCTATCCATTGTTCAAATTCCACAGCGTTCACGTTCAGGAACCCTCCCAGGTTTTCAATTCCCCGCCCTCAAGTACTTTGACTTGTTGTTCGACGGCTTGCAGACGTGTTCGACAAAACCCCAACAATTCGGCCCCGCGCTGATAGCTTTCCAGCAACTGATCCAGCGGCAGCTGCTGACCTTCCATCGCACTCACCAAGCGCTCCAGTTCAGCGAGCGCGTGCTCGTAACTGGGTGCTAAGGCTTCTTTGGCGGCGGGCTTGGCGGGGCTGCTGGATCGGGTCATGGCTTGCGAGAACACGAAACCGCAATTGTAGTCAGCGGCTTGATGCCCTCAACTCGGTCTTGGTGCAAGCATGTCAGGCTCTTGCCACGGTCTGGGCGGCGGCCACATCAGCGGTGATGAGGCGGCGGCTACAATGTTGAATTCGCCCAGCGTGTACGCGCTCCGCTGTCAACCCGGTTTCATCCGGGTTTTTTCATGCGTTCCTAATGCATCACATCGCCCTGCCCCGCCCCGACCTATTTATCGCTCGCGGCGGTCACGCTGGTTTCCCGGAGAAGCCCTTGGATCATGTCCGACCTGAGCATTACCGCATCGGCGCTTGAGCGCAGCCAGACCCAGTTGAGCGTCAATTCGTATTTCGACGAAGCCCTGTTCCGCCAGGAGCAGGTGCAATTGTTCCAAAGTGGTCCGCGCTACCTGGGCCACGCGCTGGCCGTACCCGAGGTGGGCGACTATTACGCCCTGCCCCAAGAGGGCGAAGGCCGTGCCTTGGTGCGCACGCCGGACGGCTTGCAGCTGATCTCGAATGTTTGCCGCCACCGCCAGGCGCTGATGCTGCGCGGCCGGGGCAATACCAAAACCAACATCGTCTGCCCGCTGCACCGCTGGACCTATGACCTCAAGGGTGCCTTGGTCGGCGCGCCGCATTTTGAGCAAGACCCCTGCCTGAACCTGAACAACTACAAGCTGCGCGAGTGGAACGGCCTGCTGTTCGAGGACAACGGCCATGACGTGGCGGCGGAGCTGGCGAACCTGGGCCCACGCGCCGAGCTTGATTTCACCGGCTATGTGCTCGACAAAGTGCAAGTGCACGAGTGCGACTACAACTGGAAGACCTTCATCGAGGTCTATCTGGAGGACTATCACGTCGGCCCCTTCCACCCCGGTCTGGGCCAGTTCGTCACCTGTGAAGACTTGAGCTGGGAGTTCGGCCGCCACCATTCGGTGCAGAAGGTGGGCATCCACAAGGATCTGGCCAAGCCCGGCTCGCCGGTTTATCAGCGCTGGCACGAGCAGGTGCTCAAGTTCCGCGGTGGCCAGCCGCCCGAGGCCGGCGCGATCTGGCTGACCTATTACCCGCACATCATGGTCGAGTGGTACCCCCATGTGCTGGTCGTCTCCACGCTGTTCCCGCAGGGTCCGCAGAAGACGACCAACATCGTCGAGTTCTACTACCCCGAAGAAATCGCTTCCTTCGAGCGTGATTTCGTCGAAGCGCACCAGGCGGCCTATATGGAAACCTGCGTCGAGGACGACGAGATCGCCCTGCGCATGGATGCGGGCCGCAAGGCCCTGATGCTGCGCGGCGACAACGAGGTCGGGCCCTACCAGAGCCCGATGGAAGACGGCATGCAGCATTTCCATGAGTGGTACCGGCGGGAAATGAAGGCTTGAACCGGCTGCCGGCATCGCTGCTGATGGTGGCGGCGACGTTTTTGTTTGCCACCATGGCGGTCTGCGTCAAGCTGGCCAGCGGGCTCTATGACCCGAGCGAGATCGTCATGTACCGCGGCGGTGTCGGCGTGCTGATGATGGGCGCGATATGCCTGATGCGGGGCCAGACCCTGCGCACCAAGGTCCCGGCCATGCATTTCTGGCGCAGCCTGTCGGGCGTGATCGCGCTGTCGCTGTGGTTTTACGCCATCGGCAAGTTGCCCCTGGCCACGGCCATCACGCTCAACTACATGTCGTCCATCTGGATGGCGCTGTTCCTGATCGGCGGCGCGGTGATGCTGGGCGCCGCCCGCATCGATTGGCGCTTGATCGCCGCGGTATTGCTCGGCTTTGCCGGTGTCGCCTTGGTGCTGCGGCCCACGCTCGATCAGCAGCAGCTGTGGCATGGCCTGGCCGGCCTGCTGTCGGGCATGTTGTCGGCCATGGCCTATTTGCAGGTGACCGCGCTGGGCCGGGCCGGAGAGCCGGAAGACCGGGTGGTGTTTTATTTCTCGGTCGGCGGGGTCACGGCCGGCATCCTCAGCACCGCTGCCCTGGCGCTGACCGGCCATGGGCACATGCACGGGCACACACTCAAGGGCGCGGCCCTGCTGCTGGCCGTGGGCCTGCTTGCGACCACCGCGCAACTGTTGATGACGCGCGCCTATGGGCGCGGCACGCCGCTGGTGAACGCCTGCCTGCAATACTTGGGCATTGTGTTTTCGGTCGCTTACGGCGCGCTGCTGTTCAACGACCCGATCACGCCGATGGCGCTGACCGGCATCGCGCTCATCATCACGGCTGGACTGGCCGCCACCCTGCTGCGGGCGACGGTGACGCCCAAAGACAGCCAGCATTCGATCAACGAGTCTTGAAAAGGCCACGCCATGTCGCATCAAACCCTGATTTCCAACGCTGAACTGCAGGCGCTGCCG
>JBBQKT010000219.1:0-6246 GCA_038327205.1 Burkholderiales bacterium
GGTCTGCGTGGACGAGAACGGCTTCCTGAAGGAAATCGAAAAACTGATCAAGCGCGAAATCCCGAAGGAAATCATCCCCGGCTTCGCGCCCGACCCGAGCGAGCGGCCTGAGCCGATCGTGCTGGGCCGGATGATCCTCAATACCAATGGCAGCCGCTCCGGCGGCGGCGGTGGTGGCCGCGGCGGGCGTGACTCGCGCGGTGGTGGCGGTGGCGGCGGTGGCCGTCCTGCAGCACCACCACAGGGCCAGCGCGCCGGTGGTGGCGGTGGCGGTGGCGGTGGTCGTCCTGCCGGTGGCGGCGGTCGTCCGGCGGGTGGCGGTGGTGGCGGTGGTGGCGGCGGTCGCCCAGCCGGTGGTGGTGGTGGTGGTGGCCGACCAGGCTCGCGCCCAGCACCCGTCAAGCGCTGAGAAAACTGAAAAGCCCAGTCCCTGCGACTGGGCTTTTTTTATAGGTGGGCCCCGCTTGCGCAAGGTCAATATCGCGCGCCCAGCCTGTGCTGCAATCCGGCTGTTCTTGCCAACCAGGGGTGCACCATGAAACTCAGCTTCCTCGGCGCTGCCGATTCGGTCACCGGCTCACGCCACCTGCTCGACACCGGCAGCCAGCGTCTGCTGCTCGATTGCGGCATGTTCCAGGGCTACAAGGCGCTGCGCGAGCGCAACTGGGCCGGCCTCGGTGCAGCGGCGGCGAGCATCGACGCGGTGTTGCTGTCACATGCCCATCTGGACCACAGCGGCTACATCCCGGCGCTGCGCAGCCAGGGCTTCAAGGGCCAGATCTTTTCGACCCCGGCCACCCGCGATCTGTGCGAGGTGCTGCTGCTCGACAGCGCGCACCTGCAGGAGGAAGACGCTCGCCGCGCCAACCGCCAGGGCACGTCGCGCCACGCCACCGCCCTGCCCCTCTACACCGTCAATGACACCAAGAAGGCGCTGGCGCATTTCGTCGGCCTGCCACGCGATGGCCGGCTGAAGCTGGGCGATGCCGAGATTCGCTTCACGCCGGTCGGCCATCTGCTGGGCGCCTGCGCCATCAGCGTGACGACCGGCGGCAAGACCCTTGTTTTTTCCGGCGATGTGGGTCGCAGCAACGACCTGCTGATGCCGCCGCCGCAGCCGGTCGAAAGCGCCGATGTGCTGCTGATCGAATCGACCTACGGCAACCGCCTGCATGCGCCCGAGGACGTGCAGACGCGGCTGGCGCAAATCCTGCGCAACACCTTCAAGCGCGGCGGCAGTGTCCTGCTGCCCAGCTTTGCGGTCGGCCGCGCGCAGGCCCTGCTGCTGGTGTTGCAACGCCTGCGTGAGGCGGGCGAGTTGGCGCTCGACGTGCCGATCTATCTGGACAGCCCGATGGCCATCCAGGCGACCGAGCTGACCGTCAAGCACAAGAAACTGCTGCGCATCCCGGCATCCGATGCGCTGGGGCTGTGCGACGGCGTGCGGATGATCACCAAGGCGGCCGAATCGCAAAAGCTCGCCACCAGCATGGCTGCGGCCCGCACGCGGCCGTCCATCATCATTTCGGCCAGCGGCATGGCCACCGGCGGACGGGTGCTCAATCACATCGAAACAATGGCGCCGGAGGCACGCCACCACATTGCCTTCCCAGGCTTCCAGGTCGGCGGCAGCCGGGGTGCCAAGATGGTCGAGGGCGCGCGCGAGATCAAGCTGCACGGCCACTATGTGCCGGTCAATGCCGAAATCAGCCATCTGGAAGGCTTCTCCGGCCATGCCGATGCCGACGGCCTGATGGCCTGGATGCGCAACTTCAAGAATGCGCCGGCCCAGGTCTACGTCGTGCACGGCGAGGCTGCCGCCAGCGACGCGCTGCGCAGCCGCATCCAGGACGAGCTGGGCTGGCCGGTGCGGGTGCCGCAGCACGGGGAAACCGTGGCCTGGTGAGCCATACTCGCGGCCCGCATGAAGACCGCACCCATCATCCCCGCGCAGATCGATTTCTCTGACCCCGCCGCGCCGCTGGCCGTCGCCTTTGGCGATGTGTTCCACAGCCGCGCCGGTGCCCTGGCGCAGGCCCGCCATGTGTTTCTGGGTGGCAACGGGCTGCCGGGGTGCTGGGCGAAGCGGTCGCGCTTCGTCATCCTGGAAACCGGCTTTGGCCTCGGCAACAACTTTCTCGCCACCTGGGCAGCTTGGGCGGCTGATCCCGAGCGCTGCGAGCGGCTGGTCTTCATCAGCATCGAAAAGCATCCGCTGGACGAAGCCGATCTGCGCCTCGCCCATGCGGCCTCAGAACTGCCCGAGTTGGCTGCACAACTGCTGGCCGCCTGGCCGCCGCTGACGCCCAACCTGCACCGGCTCAGCTTCGAGACGGGCCAGCTGCAATTGCTGCTGTGCCTGGGCGATGTCCATCTGTGGCTGCGTGAGTTGGTGGCGCAGGTGGATGCGTTTTTCCTCGACGGCTTTTCGCCCGCCACCAACCCGGACATGTGGGATCGCCACACCCTGAAGGCGCTGGCCCGCCATGCCGCCAGCGGCGCCACGGCAGCCAGCTGGAGCGTGGCACCCGAGGTGCGGGCCGGTCTGCTGGCGGCGGGCTTCCCGAACGAGCGGCAGCGCGGCTTTGCCAACAAGGGCGGGATGTGCGTTGCCCGCTTTGCCCCGCAGCACGCGCCGCAACGCCCCAACGGGCGCGAGCCACTCGCCCCCGATGCCCGCACCGCCTTGATCCTCGGCGCAGGCTTGGCCGGTGCGGCCTGCGCCTGGGCGCTGGCGCAGCAGGGCATCGCCTGCACCGTGCTGGACAGCCGGCCCGGCCCGTCGCAGGCCAGCTCGGGCAACCCCGTCGGGCTGTTCCACGGCACCTTGAACCCCGATGACGGCATGCACGCCCGCTTCAACCGTGCGGCGGCGCTGGAAACCCAGCGTGTGCTGCGCCAACTGCCCGAGCTGGCGGGTTTGCAGCACGGCCTGCTGCGGCTGGAACTGGCACGCACCCCCGCACAGATGCAGGCGCTGCTCGCCCGGCTAGGCCTGCCTGCAAGCTATGTGCAGGCACTGGATGCGGCGAGCGCAGCCAAAGCCAGCGGGCTTGACCGGCTGCAGCATCCGGCCTGGTTTTATCCGGGTGGCGGCGCCCTGTCACCTGCGGCCTATGCGGCCGCCATGCTGGCCGCGTCAGGCGCAATGCTGCAAATGAACACCCAGGTTGCCCGCATCGAACGGGACGGTGGCCAGTGGCAGGCTTTGGATGTTGACGGCCGATTGCTGGGCCAGGCGCCGCTGTTGGTACTGGCCGGCGGCCATGAGGCCAGCCGCCTGCTGCAAGACCTGGCCCCCGGCCTGCTGCTGCTGACGACACAACGCGGTCAGCTGACTCATCTCGACCGGATCGAAGCCTCACCCAAACTGCCCGTGGCTGGCCTGGGCTACGCGCTGTCCGATCAGGCGGGCGGCCTGTGGTGCGGCGCGACCAGCCAGGACGGCGACATGGATACGCAACTGCGCGAGGCCGACCAGGACCAGAACATCGCGCAGTGGGCGCGGCTGTCCGGTACCGCAGCGACGGCGAACCACCCCCTCGCAGGCCGCGTCGCCTGGCGTCTGAGCACACCCGACCGCCTGCCCCTGGTCGGAGGATTGCCGGCGCACATGGCGGGCGGTCCAGGCCAAGACCAGGCTCGCTTCATCGCCCGCCAACCCGGCCTGGCCGTTTGCACCGCGCTGGGCTCGCGTGGCATCACCTGGGCAGCGCTGTGCGCCCAGGTGATGGCGGCACAGGTCACCGGCGCCCCCCTGCCCTTGGAAGCCAGCCTGCTCGACGCCATTGATCCCGCGCGCTTTGCGGTGCGGGCGCGGCGCAAACAGCCATGAGCGAGACGGATAGCTAAAGCCCGGCGCTTTGGTGCCGATAACGGGCGGACTGCGGCGTTGATGAATTGCGTCGCCAACTTTTGCAAGCCAAAGGAATCCTGATGTCCAGCTCCATATTTTCCGGCCGCTCGATCGGCCAGCGCCTCACGGTTGTCATGGGCCTCGTGCTGCTGCTCGCCTTTGCCGGTTCGGCGGTCGGCTATTGGGCGCTGGCCAAGACGGCGACCGAAACTGAGAAGATGTTCAGCGAGTCCCTGGTCAGCGAGCGCGCAGCCTCTGACTGGTATCGCAACATCAGCGGCGGCATCTACCGCACGACAGCCATTGCTGTCAGCACTGACCCTGGCTTGGCACAGTTTTTTGCACCTGCCGCCGCCGAATCGACGGCCAGTTCCACCGCATTGCAAAAGAAGCTCGACGCCTTGCTGACGACGCCCAACGAGCGTGCGCAGTTCGAGAAGCTGGGCGAGTTGCGCAAGGCCTACCTTGGCTCGCGCGATGCGCTCACCGCAGCCAAGAAGGCCGGCGAGCCTGAAAAGGCCAAGCAGATCTTCGACAGCCAGTTTTTGCCAACGTCGGCGGCCTACCAAGACGCGATCAAGCAGATCGTGCAGACCCAGCGTGATGACCTCGACGCCGCATCAGCCCGTGTCGCGGCCGCCAGCGGAACCGCCCGCACCGGCCTGATCGTGCTGTCACTGTGCTCCCTGATGCTCGCGGCGGGCTTGGCTTACTGGCTGTCCCGCTCGATCACCGGCCCACTGAAGCAAGCCGGCGAGGTGGCCGACGCGATTGCCAATTTCAACCTGACCCACCCGATCCACATCACCAGCGACGACGAAACCGGCCGCCTGCTGAAGTCGCTGCAAACCATGCAGAGCTCCCTGGTTCAGCTGATCGGCGAGGTGCGCGGCTCGACCGACAGCATCAGCACGGCCAGCTCGGAAGTTGCCGCCGGCAGCCATGACCTGTCGGCCCGCACCGAGCAGGCCGCCGCCAATCTGGAAGAAGCCGCCGCCTCGATGACCGAGCTGACCAGCACAGTGCGCCAGACGGCCGACGCCGCCACCACAGCCAACCAGTTGGCCAGCTCGGCCACCGCGGTGGCCCAGCGCGGCGGCGCGGTGGTGTCGCAGGTGGTGGCCACGATGGAAGAGATCAGCACCAGCTCGCGCAAGATCAGCGACATCATCGGCACCATCGACGGCATCGCGTTCCAGACCAATATCCTGGCGCTGAATGCGGCGGTAGAAGCCGCACGTGCCGGTGAGCAAGGCCGGGGCTTTGCCGTCGTGGCCAGCGAGGTGCGTTCACTCGCCCAGCGCTCGGCCGAGGCGGCCAAGGAGATCAAGACCCTGATCAGCGCCAGCGTCGAGCGGGTGGAGTCCGGCACCCAACAGGTACAGAACGCCGGTGCCACGATGGGCGAAATCGTCGCCAGCGTGCAGCGCGTGACCGATGTGATCGCCGAAATCAGCGCCGCCTCGCGGGAGCAAAGCGACGGCATCCACCAGATCAATGCCGCCGTCACCCAGCTCGACCAGATGACCCAACAAAACGCCGCGCTGGTCGAGCAATCGGCTGCTGCAGCGGAAAGCCTGCGCGATCAGTCGGGCCGCTTGTCGCAGGCGATCTCGGTGTTCCGACTGAACGGCGCAACATCGTCTTCCCCGGTTGCCGCACGTTCGACGTTCAGCAAGCCGGCTCCGGCGAAACCTGTCAGCGGGACCACCAGCAAACCGCTGAACGCCAAGCCCGCTGCGGCTCGGGTTGTTGCCGCCAAAACGGTCGCAAAGCCAGCCCCAAAGTCAGCACCACGGCCTGCCGCACTCGCCACCGCAGGGGCTGGCGACGACGAGTGGGCAAGCTTTTAACCGGCCAGTTGGGGACAGAGCTACTCGCTTCGCTCGGGCGGTCTGTCCCGCAAGTCTAGAAATTGATCGTTCGCACGCCGTCCGGCGTGCCCAGCAGGCAGACGCGGGCGCGGTGGCGGGCAAAGATGCCCACCGTCACCACGCCGGGCCATTGGTTGATCTCGGTCTCCAGCGCCATGGGGTCGGTGATGCGCAGGCCGCGTACATCGAGCAGGGCGCAGCCGTTGTCGGTGGTGACACCTTCGCGCAAGGTGGCCGTGGCGCCCATCGCGGCAAAGCGGCGCACCAATTGCGCGGCTGCCATCGGAATCACCTCGACCGGCAGCGGGAAGCTGCCCAGCACCTCGACCAGCTTCGATTCGTCGGCAATGCAGACGAACTGATCAGCCAGATCGGCAACGATTTTTTCGCGCGTCAGCGCCGCGCCACCGCCCTTGATCATGTGGCCGCCGTGGTCAATCTCGTCGGCCCCGTCGATGTAGACCGGCAGGCTGCCCACCTCACCGGCGTCAAACACGCGGATGCCCAAGGCCCGCA
>JBBQKT010000220.1:0-6222 GCA_038327205.1 Burkholderiales bacterium
GGCGTGTAAATGGCCTTGTGCTTGCCGCGCAAACGGAGTGCCACTTCGCTGGCAACACGTCCGAGCACCTTGTCGGTGGCGTCAATCACAAACCACTCGTGCGTCACTTCGGCCGGCTTGGCGCTGAAGGTCTTCATGAGAGTACTTTCGAGTGCCGAACTCAAGTGTTTAATTAACAATGAATCCAGCGGTCTTTCGGCTGATGAATCTGCTGATCCAGATCACCTTGCCTGCATTCGGTGCCGATTAGTTCGACCTCTCATGCCGGGCAGCGTGACTTCTTTCCCGCAGCCAATGTCGGAAAAGCCCACGAGTATAGCAGCGAACCTAGACGGGGCAAGCAGGTGAAGCGGCAGGGCGCCAACGCGACAGGGAGCACTCGAGTACCATAAGGGTTATTACGGGGTTTTCACCCTGTTCAGGGGCGACTGACCGCTATGAGCAAGACACCTGCTGACCTCGCCACACCGGCCGCACCCGCCGCCCGGTCATGGCTGCCCCGGGCCACCTTGCAACGGCTCGCCGCCTGGGTGCCGATCCGCTCGCTGGAGCGGCGCCACCGCCACCGCATTGCCGCCCACCTTCTGTTGCTCTCCCCCGCAGACCGCTACCTGCGCTTTGGCTATATGGCCTCGGATGAACAGATCAGCAAGTACGCCATGGGGCTGGACTTCGCACGCGATGAGGTGCTGGGGATCTTCAACCGACGCTTGGACCTGGTGGCGATGGCTCATCTGGCCTACCAGCCGATTCCGAATGCACAAACCCCCACTGCACACAAGCGACCGATGGCCGAATTTGGCGTCTCCGTGCTCACCCGTGCGCGCGGCAAGGGTTTCGGGGCACGACTGTTCGACCACGCCACCCTGCACGCCCGCAATCGCGGCATCGACACGATGTTCATCCACGCGCTGAGCGAGAACGCGCCGATGCTGAAAATCGCCCGCAACGCCGGGGCGACCGTGGAGCGCGACGGCTCCGAATCGGAAGCTTGGTTGCGGCTGCCGCCGGACACGGTGTCGTCGCATGTCGGCGAAGCCATCGAGCGCCACATGGCCGAAGTGGATTTCCAACTCAAGCGTCATGCGCGCACGCTGGGAAGCTTCATTGACGGCGTGGCCGAAGTGAAGTCGCAATTTGACGAATCGGGCAAGGCTGCCAAACAGTAAATTGGCCGGTAAGAGCACGCTCGTGCGATTGGTGGTCGCAAGCACCCTTGATCGGGGGGAGCCGGGGGAAGTTACGGGGGCCAGCGCGATATCGGTGCGCTACATTGCGGTTCCGCTGCCGACATCCCGGCATCGCACCCAACACCCATTCAAAAGCTGGCGCGGGACAATGCAAAACACCTTACCGTGGGTCATCGCTTTGGCTTCAGGTTTCGGCCTGCTGCTGCTCGCGTTGGTCTGGGCGCTCCGGCGACCCACCGCCTCGCGCAAACAGTTGCCGATCGAATGGTCCCTGACCGCCCGTCCCGTTTTCAGTGCGGACGAGCGCCGCGTTTACGGCTTGCTCAAAGAAGCGCTGCCGCAGCATGCGATTCTTTCCAAGCTGCCCCTCGTTCGCTTTTGCCAACCGACCGAAACCAGCGAGGTTCGATATTGGTTCGACCTGCTCGGTGCCATCCATGTCAGCTTTGCAATTTGCAGCCCCAATGGTCGGGTGCTGGCGGCGGTTGATTTGGAGAGCGAACGCAGCGTGACCGGCCGCAGCGCGCAAATCAAGCAATCGGTGCTGAGCGCTTGCCGGGTGCGCTATCTGCGCTGCCCCGTCGACAAACTACCCAGCGTCGCAGAATTGCAGTTGCTCGTGCCGTTCAGCAACAGCCAGTCGCGCAGCCCGCAAGCTGCCCCGGCGACCAGCTTCAGTCGTGCGCCCGTCGCACCGCGACGCCCAAATATCAACAGCCAAACGCCGCGGCGTGCTGGCAATGCGCCGGTTGGGGCCGACCGACTGTGGCAAGACTCCGGCCTGTTTCGTGATTCGTTTTTTGCGCAGGATCGCCAATTCGGCACGGGTACCCCCAGCAGCTTCCACGACAGCGATAGCTTTGATGCGCTGCTGGACGGCGAAATGCACGACTCTCTTGATCACGGAGATCTTGACGACCTCGCCGATGCCCCGGGCGATATCGTTGGCGTCGTCGTCGATTCGCCTCGCTACGGCACTGCCAACAGCCAACGCAGCGTGAGCGGCCGGCGTTCGCGCTGAGCTGCGAGCTGCCAGCTGCCGCGCCGCCGGTGGCCGCATACTGCGGCACCCACACACACGGCTCGCCATGACGCCCCCAGACATTGACAGCAGGGACACCAGCTTTGGCAACCTGACGCCGGAGTTCATGCTCGACGCGCTCGACGCCGTCGGCCTCTACGGCGATGGCCGGATGCTGCAACTCAACTCCTACGAAAACAGGGTGCTGCAACTGCATCTGGAGGACGGCCGCATTGCCGTGGCCAAGTTCTACCGACCCGGGCGCTGGAGCGACGCGCAGATTCTTGAAGAGCATGCCTTTGCGCTGGAATTGGCCGAGGCCGAAGTGCCCGTCGCCGCCCCCTGGTTGCTCGGAGATTCGACCCTGCGCCACTACAAAGGCCAGCGTTTTGCCGTGACGCCCCGTCAGGGCGGCCGGGCGCCTGAGCTGGACGACCCCGAGGTGCTCACCTGGATCGGCCGGCTGCTGGCGCGCCTGCACGGCGTGGGTCGGGCGCGGCCGTTCGAGCAGCGCATGCATTGGGCCAGCGCGCAGCCGGGTGTTGATGCCCGCAATTGGCTGGTCGCTCACGATACGGTGCCGGTTGAGATTCAAGCGGCCTGGGTCGACGTGGTGCAGCACTGCCTGGACGCGATCCAGCAGGCGTTTGACGCCTTGCCCGATCTGCAGACCCTGCGCCTGCACGGCGACTGCCATCCCGGCAACATCCTCTGGACACCGGATCGGGGCCCGCATTTTGTCGATCTGGACGATGCCGTCATGGGCCCGGCGGTGCAGGACTTGTGGATGCTGCTGTCGGGTGACGCGCTGTCGATGCGGCAGCAACTTGCCTGCGTGCTGGAGGGCTATGAGACGGTGGCCGAATTCGACCGCCGCGAGCTGAGCCTGATCGAGCCGTTGCGCACGCTCAGAATGATCCACCACAGCGCCTGGCTGGCCCGGCGCTGGGGCGATCCGGCGTTTCCGCTGGCATTTCCGTGGTTCGGCACGCCGAACTATTGGCATGACCAGGTCGCCAAGTTGCGCGAACAGTTGGAAGCGATGCAGGGGCCGTCGGTCGCACCGACCGCCCCTGTGGAAGACGACTACGTCTTTCTGGACATTTGACCGATGTAGCCCGTCACCCCAGCGAAGGCTGGGGTCCAGGGTCTCTGCACGCGCGGGTGGCGCTCAAACATGCCAAGACTGGATGCCAGCCTGCGCTGGCATGACGGGCGGATTGCGGTCAGGCCAGCAACATCGCGTTGACACGCTTCACATAAGCGGCTGGATCTTCCAGATGCCCGCCTTCGGCCAGCACCGCTTGGTCGAACAACACGTTGGCCAGATCATCGAAATGAGCGCTGTTGTCGAGCTTCTTCACCAGCGCATGTTCAGCGTTGATCTCCAAGGTCGGCAGCGACGACGGCGCGCTCTGCCCCGCCTGCTTCATCAAGCGCGCTAGATGGCCGCTCATATCGCCTTCTTCCACCACGATGCAGGCTGGTGAATCGACCAGACGGGTGCTGATGCGCACGTCCTTGGCGCGATCCTTGAGCGCTGCCTTCAGGCGATCCAGCAGCGGCTTGTTGACCTCGGCCGCGACCTCGGCCGCCTTCTTCTCGTCCTCGTCCTGCAGCTTGCCCAGATCAATCGCGCCCTTGGCGACCGACTGCAGCGGCTTGCCTTCAAACTCGTACAGGTGCGAGAGCATCCACTCGTCCACGCGGTCGATCAGCAGCAGCACCTCGATGCCCTTTTTGCGGAAGATCTCGAGCTGCGGACTGTTCTTGGCCGCCGCTAGGGAGTCGGCCGTGATGTAGTAGATCGCGTCCTGGCCTTCCTTGGCGCGGGCCAGGTAATCGACCAGCGAAACACCTTCGTCCGCATGGGTGGACGAGAAGCGCAGCAGCTTGGCCAGACGCTCCTGGTTGGCATGGTCTTCGCCGATGCCTTCCTTCAGCACCGAGCCGAAGTCCTTCCAGAAGTCGGCGTACTTGGCGCGCTCGGCCGCGTCCTCGTTGTCGGCCAGGTTCTCCAGCATCGACAGGATGCGCTTGGTCGAGCCTTCGCGGATCGCCTTGACGTCTCGGCTTTCCTGCAGCAGCTCACGGCTGACGTTCAGCGGCAGGTCGGCCGAGTCGATCACGCCCTTGACGAAGCGCAGGTAAACCGGCATGAGCGCCTCGGCGTCGTCCATGATGAAGACGCGCTTGACGTAGAGCTTGACGCCGCCGCGCTTGTCGCGGTTCCACAGATCGAACGGCGCCTTCTTCGGGATGTAGAGCAGCTGCGTGTACTCGCTGCGGCCCTCGACACGGTTGTGCGTGTAGGCCAGCGGCGCTTCGCTGTCATAGCTCAGCTGCTTGTAGAACTCTTCGTACTGCTCCGGGGTGACCTCGCTCTTGCTGCGCGCCCACAGCGCCGAGGCCTTGTTGACCGGCTCCCACTCGTCCTTCAGCACCTGTTCGGACTTCTCCGGGTCCCATTCCTCCTTCTTCATCAGGATGGGCAGGGAGATGTGGTCGGAGTACTTGCTGATGATGGACTTCAGCCGCCAGGTCTTGAGGAACTCCTCCTCACCTTCGCGCAGGTGCAGGATCACATCGGTGCCGCGCGTGGGCTTGGAGATGGTCTCGACTTCGTAGTCGCCCGTGCCTTCGCTGCTCCAGCGCACGCCGGCATCGGCCGCCACCCCGGCGCGGCGGGTTTCCACCGTGATGCGGTCGGCGACGATGAAGCCGGAATAGAAGCCCACGCCAAACTGCCCGATCAGGTTGGCGTCCTTCTTCTGGTCGCCTTCGAGTTTGGACATGAACTCGCGCGTGCCGCTCTTGGCGATGGTGCCCAGGTGCGAGATCGCCTCGTCTTCGCTCATGCCGATGCCGTTGTCACTGATCGTCACCGTGCGGGCGGCCTCGTCAAAGCTGACGCGCACCTCCAGATTCGGCGTGTCCTCGAACAGCTCGGCATGGTCCAGCGCCTCGAAGCGCAGCTTGTCGCAGGCGTCCGATGCGTTGGACACCAGCTCGCGCAGGAAGATTTCCTTGTTCGAGTAGAGCGAATGGGTGACGAGGTGCAGGATCTGCTTGACCTCGGCCTGAAAGGCATGGGTTTTCTTTTCCGACATGGCGTGTTTTCTTTTGAAGTCAGTGGAACAGGAGGTGTGGCAGTAAATGGGGACGCAGCTCAGCGCTTCAAGACTTGGGCGAGCGCGCCCGCGCCACTGCGCCGCTCAACACCTCCAACACCGCCAGCGAATCTTCCCAGCCCAGGCAGGCGTCGGTGATGCTCTGGCCGTAGACCAGCTTGGCCGGGTCGTCCTTGCCGGGGCTGAACTTCTGCGCGCCGTCCTGCAAATGGCTTTCCACCATCACGCCAAAAATCGAGCGGCTGCCGGCATCGATCTGCGCGGCAATATCGCGCGCCACATCGAGCTGCCGACCATGCTGCTTGCTGCTGTTGGCATGCGAGCAATCGACCATCAGCCGCGTGTCGAGCTTGGCCGCCGCCAGATCCTTGCAGGCCGCTGCCACGCTGTCGGCGTCATAGTTCGGTGCCTTGCCGCCACGCAGGATCACATGGCAGTCCTTGTTGCCCTTGGTCTCGACGATCGCGACCTGGCCGTTCTTGTGCACGGACAGGAAGTGGTGCGGGCGGGCAGCGGCCTGGATCGCGTCGGTGGCGATCTTGATATTGCCGTCGGTGCCATTCTTGAAGCCGATCGGTGCCGACAGGCCCGAGGCCAGCTCGCGGTGCACCTGGCTCTCGGTCGTGCGCGCGCCGATCGCGCCCCAGCTGATCAGATCGCCGATGTATTGCGGCGAGATCACGTCAAGGAATTCGCTGCCGGCCGGCATGCCCAGGCGGTTGATCTCCAGCAGCAGCTGGCGGGCGATGCGCAGGCCCTTGTCGATCGCGAAGCTGCCGTCGAGGTCCGGGTCGTTGATTAGGCCCTTCCAGCCAACGGTGGTGCGCGGTTTCTCGAAATAGACGCGCATGATGATCTCGAGCGAGCCGCTGAGGCTCCG
>JBBQKT010000221.1:0-6190 GCA_038327205.1 Burkholderiales bacterium
CAGCTTCTTCGACGCCCCGGTCGCGTTGATGTTCACCATCGACCGGGTGATGCAGCAAGGCAGCTGGCTGGACTACGGCATGTTCCTGCAAAACGTGATGATTGCGGCCCGCGCCCGCGGCCTGCACACCTGCCCGCAGGCAGCCTTCACCCAGTTCCACCGGCTGATTGGTGAAGAACTGCAATTGAAGCCCGAACAGATGCTGGTCTGCGGCATGTCCTTGGGGCACGCCGATCCGGCTGCGATTGAAAACACCTTGGTGACCGAGCGTGCGGCGGTCGATCAGTTCACGCGATTTATCGACGGTTGATGGCGGAATTGGGTGTCATTTGGGCACTTCCCTTTGCGGGGATGTTGTTGTCAATATCGGTAATGCGCCCAACTTCATGGTCAAGGCGATGGCCGAGCAACGCGGCGTCGCGATGCCCAACTTTTTCGCCAATATGGTCTGGTCTTGCGAAGTGCTGTTGCCCTCGTTTGGCCTCATCACCCTGATCTGGTTTTAGGAGTTCCGTCATGCGTCCAAAGGTTCTTGTTGCCCGCCGAGTTTTTGACTCGGTCATCACCCGCCTGGGCAACCACTTCGACGTCGAGTCCAACCCCGATGACGTCGTCTGGAGCCCGGCCGAATTGATCGCCCGGCTGCAAGGCAAGCAAGGGGTGTTCGTGACCGGCAGCGCCCGCATCGATGCTGCCCTGCTTGATGCCTGCCCCGAGCTGAAAGCCGTCTGCTCGATGTCGGTGGGCTACAACCACATCGATGTGGCCGCCTGCACCGCGCGCGGTGTGCGGGTCACCAACACGCCCGATGTGCTGACCGAGACCACCGCCGATTTCGGCTTCGCGCTGATGATGGCCACCGCCCGCCGCATTGCAGAGAGCGAGCATTACCTGCGCCGGGGCGAATGGAAGAACTGGGCCTATGACCAGTTCACCGGCGGCGATGTGCATGGCGCCACCCTGGGTCTGCTGGGCATGGGCCGCATCGGCCGGGCGATTGCCAAGCGTGGCGCCCTGGGCTTTGGCATGAAGGTGATTTATCACAACCGCAGCCGGCTCGAAGCCGCGCTGGAGGCCGAGAGCGGCGCGCGTTATGTATCGAAGGCCGAACTGCTGGCCGCTTCCGATCACTTGGTGCTGGTGCTGCCCTACTCGCCCGAAGCGCATCACGCGATTGGCGCGGCCGAATTGGCACTGATGAAGCCAACCGCCACCCTGACCAATATCGCGAGGGGCGGCATCGTTGACGACGCGGCGCTGGCCAAAGCCCTGCGCACCCACGTCATCGCGGCGGCCGGGCTTGATGTCTATGAGGGCGAGCCCAACGTTCACCCTGCCCTGCTGACCGTGCCGAACATCGTGCTGACGCCGCACATCGCCAGCGCCAGTGTCAGCACCCGGCTGGCGATGGCCGATTTGGCAGCCGACAACCTGATCGCCGCGCTGACCGGCGGCGCGCTGCCGACGCCGGTGAATTGATCAGCTCTTCGCCAACACCACGTCCATGGCACGCTTCATCTGCTGGGCGATCATGGCCTGCAGGATGGTCATCTTTCTCTCAGGGCTGAGGGCGTCCCAGACGCTGGAACCGCGGGTGCCGTCCGGCGCCAAATAGGGCTCGGCGAAACTCATCGACTGTTCGCGCAAGACCCGGGCCGAGGCCAGGTCAACGACGGTCAATTGCAGGTTCACAAACGGCGCCAGGAAGCCAAAGCTGGTTTCCTTCTTGGTCTTGTCGAACACCTCGGTGACCTGGTCGATGTAAAAGCCCACCCCCTCCAGCCGACCTTGACCAACTTCCTGTTGATACAGCTGGATGTGCGCCTCCTGGCGGTGACGGGTGACCATCAACAACTGGCTCGCGCCGCTGCCGCGCAAGGCGGCGAGCAAGGGCTCGGACAGTTGCAGCTTGCCATCCTTGACCAGGCTGCCCGGTGCCGCCGCCACGGCGGACGGCGCGCCGTTGAACAGGGCCACCTCGCGCTGTGGGGCCACCGCTTGCAGCGAAGTCTGAATCTGCTTCATGGCGGCCACATCGAAGGGCTTGCCGGGCAGCTCGATGGTTTGCCGGGCGCTTCTATCGAGCCGGCTGCCGGTGGTCTTGTCGGTCGCAAAGACCAGGTTCAAACCGCCGCCGATCAACGACAACACCGCGTACTGCGGGGCTTGGGCGGCAGGTGCATCGGCCGCCAAGGCGGGCACGGTCAGCAGCAGTGAAGCTACAGCGGCGAACAAAAACGAGATCGAACGTCTTTTGAACATGGGGCTACCCTCCTGAAGGACGCCCATTCTGCATCGCCTGAGACAATGTCCGGATGACTTGGATGAACGTTTTGATGCTGGCCGCAACAGCCCTGGTGCTGCTCGTGCAATTGATGCTTTGGCTGCAGCTGCGGGCCCGCAACAGCGGGGACGACCTGGCCCGAATTGCCGGCCAGATCCAGCAGTCCAGCGAACGGCTGGAGCGCGAGTTGCGCGACGAGATGGGCCGCAGCGCCAGCGGCACGCGGCAAGAGCTGCTCGGCAGTCTGGCGCAGTTCCAGCAGGCACTGAGCAGCGGCTTGCAGGGCAGCAACCAGTCGCTTGCTGCCCAGGCACTGGCGGCGCGTGAGGCACAGGACCAGGCGATGCGGCGGCTGTCGATGGCCGTGGAACAAAGGCTCACCGCCATCCAGCATGACAACGAAAAAAAGCTCGAACAGATGCGCGCCACCGTCGACGAAAAGTTGCATGCCACCTTGGAGCAGCGCCTGGGCGAGAGCTTCAAGCAAGTGGCCGAGCGGCTGGAACAGGTGCACAAGGGCCTGGGCGAGATGCAGAACCTGGCGCGCGATGTGGGCTCACTCAACCGCGTGCTGACCAATGTCAAAACCCGCGGCATCTTTGGCGAGGTGCAGCTGGCCGGCCTGCTCGAACAGGTGTTCACGCCCGAGCAATACGCCGCCAATGTGGCGACCGTGCCGGGCAGCAATGAGCGGGTGGAATACGCCATCCGCTTGCCCGGCCAGCGCGATGACGGCGAGCCGCTGTGGCTGCCGATCGACGCCAAGTTCCCGCGTGAAGATTACGAGCGCCTGCTGGAGGCGCAGGAGCGCGCCGACGCGGCCGGGGTCGAGGCCTCGGGCAAGGCGATCGAGCAGCGGCTGCGGACCGAGGCCAAGACCATCCGCGACAAATATATTGCCCCGCCGCACACCACCGATTTCGCCATCCTGTTCGTGCCGACCGAGGGCCTGTATGCCGAGGCGCTGCGCCGGCCCGGCCTGGTCGAGGCGATGCAGCGCGAGCACAAGGTGATGCTGACCGGGCCGACCACCCTGCTCGCCACCTTGACCAGCTTGCAAATGGGATTTCGCACCCTGGTGCTGCAAAAGCGTTCCGCCGAGGTGTGGGAGGTTTTAGGCGCGGTGAAGAACGAGTTCGGCAAGTTCGGCGATGTGCTGGCCAAGACCAAGAAAAAGCTCGACGAGGCCAGCAACACCATTGGCCAAGCCGAGACCCGCACACGGGCGATGACCCGCACCTTGAAAAACGTCGAGGCCCTGCCGGACGATGCCACGGCCAAGCTCCTGAAGTTGGGCGTGCCGGCTGAGCCAGCCGAGGATGACGAGGTTTGAGCGCCACAAATGGCGATGCCACGCACAAGGACCTGCGCCACGCCTTCCCCTGGCTGATCGCCACCCTGGTGGCGGTCCACGCCTGCATGGCGGTCACCCGCGTGTCGGCCAGCTTGTGGGTGCTGCAGCGGGGCTATGGCGAGTGGACGGTGGGCGTGCTGCTGAGCCTGTTCGCGCTGGCACCGATCGGGCTTTCGATGTGGGCGGGCCGGCTGGCGGACCGCCACGGTTTTCACCGGCCGGTGGGTGTGGGCGTGCTGTTGGCCGGTGCCGGTGCGCTGGTGGCGCTGGCGAGTGAATCGCTGTGGGCCATCGGCTTCAGTTGCCTCGCCAGCGGCGGTGCGGTGGCGGTGGCGGCGGTGGCGATCCAGCGCGAGGCGGGCCTGATGGCCGACGAGCCATCCGAGCTGAAGCGGGTGTTCAGCTGGGTGGCGCTGGGGCCGGCCTTGTCGAACGCCGTGATGCCCGTCATCGCCGGGCTGTTGATTGACCACATCAGCTTTCGCGCGGCCTTTGGCTTCGCCGTGCTGCTGCCGCTGGCCGCCTGGGGGCTGGCGCAAAAAGTGCCGCGCCACGCACCGCGCCCGCAAAGCCATGCCAGCAAGAACCGGCCCGCCTGGGATCTGCTGCGCCGACCCGCGCTGCGCAATCTGCTGCTGGTCAACATCACGCTGTCCGCCTGCTGGGACGCCCACAGCTTTGTCGTGCCGGTGGTCGGCCACGCCCAGGGCTTGAGTGCCGCCAGCATCGGCCTGGTGCTCGGCTCGTTCGCCACCGCCGCCACGGTGGTACGGCTGGCCATCGTGCGCTGGTCGGACCGGATCGACGAGCTGACCGCCCTGCGCGCCGCGATGGGGCTGGCCACCACGATGCTGATCGTCTACGCCTGGCTGCCCGGCACGCCGGGGCTGATGATCGGCTCGGCCCTGCTCGGCCTGGCGCTGGGCTCGGTGCAGCCCATGATCCTGGCCACCTTGCACCAGGTCACGCCGCCGGATCGCCATGGCCAGGCCTTGGGCCTGCGCATGCTGGCCACCAATGGCGCGACCGTGGCGATGCCGGTGGGCTTTGGCCTGCTGGCGGCGGCCACCGTGACCGCCGCACCGCTGTGGCTGATGGCCGGGCTGCTGGTGGCGGCACAGTGGCCGGCGCGGGCGATTCGCGGGGTGCGCTGATGACGACTGCCGACCTGCTCCGCCTGATCACCTTGTCCGCCATCTGGGGCGCCTCCTATTTGTTCATGCGCATCGGCGCCCCGGTGCTGGGGCCGGTGCTGCTGATCGCGCTGCGGCTGGCGCTGGCTGCGCTGTTCTTGGCGGTTGTTGCGCTGGCGCTTAAAAAGCGGCTGAACCTGCGCGCCAACTGGCGGCACTACGCGGTGCTGGGCCTGTTCAATTCGGCCCTGCCGTTTCTGTTTTTTGCCATCGCCGCGCGCACCTTGCCGGCCTCGCTGTTGTCGGTCTTGAACGCCACCGCACCGATCTGGGCCGCCGTCATCACCGCCGTCTGGACCCGCAAGATGCTGTCGCGCCGGGCTTGCCTGGGCCTGGCCACGGGGGTGGCGGGTGTTGCCTTGCTGGTCGGGTTCGATCCCGCCACCTTGGGCGCCGACGCGCCGCTCGCCATCGCGCTGAGCTTGTGCGCGTCGCTGTCCTACGGCATCGCGTCGCTCTACGCCAGCCAGTCCAAACAGCAGGTCGAGCCCTTCGCCAACGCCCACGGCAGCATGTGGGCCGCGGCGCTGTGGATCGCCCCGGCCGCGCCCTTCTTCCCGACGATCTCCACGCCGAGCGTGACGGTGCTGCTGGTGGTGCTGGCCCTGGGCGTCGTCTGCAGCGGCGTCGCCTATTTGCTGTACTTCCGACTGATCCAGGACATCGGTGCCGCGTCGGCCCTGACCGTCACTTTTTTGGTGCCGGTGTTTGGCGTGCTGTGGGGCTGGTTGATCTTGGCTGAGCCGGTCGGCTGGCACACGCTGGCGGGGGCCTGCGCGGTGATCTGCGGCACCGCCTGGGTGACGGGCTTTTCGGCGTCAGCGCTGTTCAAACGACCGCAAAAAACATCAGCGCCGGCTTGATGGCCTAGCGGCTTTTTCGCCGCACCACCAGGCCGATTGCCAACAAGCCACCCAGCAGCAGCGCATAGCTCGCCGGCTCGGGCACCGCCGCTGCGGCGCTAAAGTCCGTCAAGCTGAGGCCGGCCTGGCCGGCACCGTAGTGCACGACAAAGCTGCCTGTGCCGTCCAAGGTCAACAGCCGCCCGCCATCGGCCACATTGGCAAACTGCCCGAACACGCCGCCGCCGGCCTGCAGCAGTTGAAAGCTCTGACCCGCCTGCACGGCGCTGCCAAAGCCATTGATGAAGGCCAGCTGCAAGACCGTGGCGCCGCCCAGGTCGACCATGCCGCCGACATTCAACGCATCAAAACCCAGCCCGCGTGCGGAGCCGCCCAGCTCCATCAGCAAGGCCCCGCCGTCAAACACCAGATCGTTGCGGATGCTGAACAGGCCGGCACTTTCGCCGGGGCTCAGGCTGGCGGCGCTGCCGATCCGTACGCTGGCCACTTCGCCGTG
>JBBQKT010000222.1:0-6106 GCA_038327205.1 Burkholderiales bacterium
AGGCCGATTTCGATCACGCCCTTGTTGGTGGTCATCACGACGGTGTCGGTGATGGTCAGCACGACGGGCCCAGGCGGGGGCAGGCCGACGGAGCCGCCACTGTCACCGCCGCCGCCGCAGCCGCTCAGCAAGGTCAGGCCGCTCATGGAAACGGTCAGGGCGGCGGTCAGGGCAAGGGTTTTGAAAGACTGCATGGGGTCGGGTTCTCGATGAATCAAAGTTCAAGATTGTCGATCAGCCGGGTGACACCCAGCCGTGCGGCGGCCAAAGCCACCAGCGGCTGGCCCGCCACGGGCGCGCCCAAATCTCGTTGGCGACGCAGGCAAACGTAATCCGGCTGCCAGCCATGGGCGCTGAGATGCTGCATGGCGGCGGCTTCCAGCGCCGCCACATCGCGCTCGCCGGACGTCCAGCCGGCGATCAGGCTTTTCAGGGTGCGGCTCAGGCGCAGGGCCTCGGCGCGCTCGGCATCGGACAGATAGCCGTTGCGCGAGGACAGGGCCAGACCCTCGTCGCTGCGCTTTGTTTCGCCGCCCAAAATGTCAATGGGCAGGGCCATCTGCTGCACCATCTGCCGCAGCACCATCAGCTGCTGATAGTCCTTCTTGCCGAACACGGCGATATTGGGCTGGACGATGTTGAACAGCTTGGCCACCACCGTGCACACGCCGGTGAAAAAGCCGGGGCGAAAGTGCCCTTCCAGGATGTCGGCCAGCTCGGGCGGCGGCACCACCTTGTAGCCCTGCGGCTCGGGGTAGAGCTCGGCCTCGCTGGGCGCGAAGACGATGTCGCAGCCAGCGCCTTCCAGCAATTCGCAATCACGCGGCAGGGTGCGTGGATAGGTGTCGAAATCCTCGTGCGGCGCGAATTGCAGGCGGTTGACAAAGATGCTGGCGACGATCAAGCCGTTTACCGAAACACCAGGCAAGGCTTGGCGGGCCTGGCGAACGAGGGCCAGGTGGCCGTCGTGCAGATTGCCCATCGTCGGCACGAAGGCGCGCGGCGTCGTGCCCAGCGCGGTACGCAGCTCGGCAATGTGGTGGATAACTTTCATATTTCCAGTCGGTTGGGGACAGAGCTACTCACGGGGGCGTTCGGGCGATCTGTCCCGCAAAGCCATCAGTAGCCGTGTAGCTCATCTTGCGGAAACGTCTGCGCCTTCACCTCGGTCACATAACGCCGCACGGCCTCTTGCACCGAGCCCACGCCGCCCTGCATGAAGTTCTTGACGAAGCGGGGCCGGCGGCCGGGCGTGATGTCCAGCATGTCATGCAGCACCAGCACCTGGCCCGAGCAGCCCACCCCCGCGCCGATGCCAATCACCGGCACCCCGGCCGTGCGGGTGATCTCGGCGGCCAGCGCGGCAGGCACCATCTCGAACAGCAGCATTTGCGCGCCGGCGGCCACCAGGTCGGCCGCCTGCTGTTTGATCAGCGCGGCACCGGCCTCGTCGCGGCCCTGCACCTTGTAGCCGCCCAGGGCGTTGACCGTCTGCGGCGTGAAGCCCAGGTGTGCGCAGACCGGGATGCCGCGCTCGGTCAAAAAACGCACCGTCTCGGTGGTCCAGCCGCCGCCTTCGAGCTTGACCATGTGCGCCCCGGCCTTGATCAGCGCGGCCGAGCTTTTCCAGGCCTCCTCGGGGCTGGCGTGGTAGCTGTCGAAGGGCAGGTCGCCAATGATCCAGGCGCTTTTGCGGCCGCGTGCCACGCAGCGGGTGTGATAAACCATCTCGTCCAGGCTCACCGCCGCCGTGCCGCCCAGGCCCTGCAGCACATTGCCCAGCGAATCGCCGACCAGCAGCACATCGACACCAGCCTCGTCCAGCAGGCTGGCGAACGAAGCGTCGTAGCAAGTCAGCATGGCGATCTTGTCGCCGCTGGCGTGCATCTCTTGCAGGCGCGGCAGGGTGACGGGTTTGCGAGCTTCGGTCATGGGGGCACCGCCAGTGTGGAAAACGGCCGCAGTGTAGCTGCGCAGGCCGGGTTATCCCCCTTGCCCTGTCCACCGCCACAATGCCGGGCCGAAGGAGATTTTCTGCAATGACCCTGACTGAACTGCGCTACATCGTTGCCGTCGCCCGCGAAAAACACTTTGGCCGCGCGGCCGAGGCCTGCTTCGTCTCGCAGCCGACGCTCAGCGTGGCGATCAAGAAGCTCGAAGAAGAGCTGGACGTGAAGATTTTTGAGCGGGGCGGGGCCGAGATGTCGGTCACGCCGCTGGGCGAGGACATCGTGCGCCAGGCCCGCACGGTGATCGAACAGGCCGCTGAGATCAAGGAAATCGCCAAGCGCGGCCGCGACCCGTTGGCCGGGGCGCTGCGTCTGGGCATCATCTACACCATCGGCCCCTATCTTCTGCCCGAGCTGGTGCGGCAGGTGATCGACAAGCACCCGCAGATGCCCTTGGTGCTGCAGGAGCATTTCACCGCAAAGCTGCTGGAACTGGTGCGCTCCGGCGAGCTGGACTGCGCCATCATTGCCGAGCCGTTTCCGGACATGGGCTTGGCCGTTGCGCCGCTGTACGACGAGCCCTTCATGATCGCCACCCCGGCCGGCCACCCCTTTGCCGAGCGTTCCAGCGTCAGCGCGGCCGAACTGAAGCGCGAAACCATGCTGCTGCTGGGCACCGGCCACTGCTTTCGCGACCACGTGCTCGAGGTCTGCCCCGAGTACGCCCGTTTTTCCAGCAATGCCGAGGGCATCAGCAAAAGCTTCGAGGGCAGCTCGCTGGAGACGATCAAGCACATGGTCGCGGCCGGCATGGGCATCACCGTCGTACCCAGCCTGAGCGTGCCCAAGGAAGCGCGGACCTTCGCCAGGCCGCCCCAAGAAGGGACACCTCCCCACGAGGGGGCCACCAGCTATTCGCTGGGCGTGGGGGCAGACATCGGCCACCTGCGCTTCGTCCCGTTCGAGGCCCCGATCCCGACCCGCCGCGTCGTGTTGATCTGGCGCCGCAGCTTCACGCGGTATGAGGCGATTGCAGCGCTGCGCAATGCGATCTATGAGTGCAAGCTGGACGGGGTCACGCGCCTGTCATGAGCCACCGGGTGGCGCTGGTCGGCTTGACGATGTAAGGTTTTGCAGGGTCGACACGACCAAGGGCAATTTATCGGAAGGCTCCCATGGCCCGTGTCGTCAACACTCGCCGCCGCTCGCTGCTCACCTTGCTGCTTGGCGCGGCCGTCGCTGCCAGCGGCTTGCCCGCCGCCGCAGGCAGCAGCATCAATCGCGCCTCCGACAAGGCCGCCGTTGAAGGTTATGACGTGGTGGCCTACCACCTCGTCGGCAGGCCGCAGCGGGGCGAGGCCCGCTTCAACGCCGAGTGGCAGGGCGCGCGTTGGTGGTTTGCCTCCGAGGCCAACCGCGAGCAGTTCCTGGCCGACCCCGAGCGTTTCGCACCGCAATTTGGCGGCTATTGCGCCTATGCGATGGCCAATGATTCCTTCGCCAATGGTGACCCGCTGCGCTGGCGCGTCGTCGACGGCAAGCTCTATCTCAATGCCAACATTTTTGCCCAAGGACTTTGGGCGCGCGACATCCCAGGCCATGTCGACAAGGGGCAAGGTTTTTGGCCCCGCCGGCGTGCCGAGCTGGAGGCGCGACCATGACAACGCAGGAGCGAATGGCCTCGTTGCCCTCGTTGCCCGCGCGCCAATGCTTCGCCCGTGCTCGCCCGGCCCGGCAGCTGGAAGAGCGGCAAGCGCTGCCGGTGGCGGCAACAGCCCAGCTGACGCCCGACAGCGTGGCGCAACTGCCCCGCCAGACGGCGCAGGCGCTGGCCGACACGCTGCCCTTCTTGCTGTGCGGCGAAGAGTCGGCCGTGCACGCCTTCGGGCGGCGCTGGAAGGGCCAAAGCCATCGGCGCGCGGTTCTGCAAGCCATTGCCAGCGACGAGCTGCGCCACGCCGAGTGGCTGCAAGGCCTGGCAGCCGTGCTGCCGGCCCCGGCATGGACACCCGACACCGCCCGCATGAGCGAATTCTTTGGCAGCCTGCTGACCCGCGAGCAGGCCCGCCATTTCGGCTGCATCGCCGCACTGGATCTGTCGGTCTGCCACATCCTGCGCCCCCTCGCGCGGCAGGACGGCGTGCTTGCCCTGGCGCCGGAGGTGGTGGCCGGGCTTCGGTCGATCCGCAACGACGAGGCCCGCCACGTTCGCGTGGCCCGCGACTGCGCCCTCGACGCGGGCCTGAGCGCGGTCGAACAACAGGGGCTCGATGCGCAAGTTGCCCAGGCCTTGACCACCCTGCTCGACCCGGTGCGATCCAGCCTGAGCCAGCTCGGGGCATGGCCGTCGTGATCGCCGCGCAGCGACTTGATGCCAGTGACACTCGCCACGCCAGGGTTGCGCCGGGGCGGGTGCGCCTGCTGGGTGTCGGGCTGGCACTGCCCGGCCAGCCGCTCAGCACCGCGGCGCTGTGCGAGCAGCTGGAGCGGCGCTTCGGCGTGCCGGCGCGCCGCATGGGGCGGCGGCTGGAGTCCCGGCTGCAGGTCTACACGCGCCACATCTGCCGCGATTTTGAACAGGCGATCGAAGCGCCCCGCGCTGCCCATCGCAATGCCGCGCTCGCGGTGCTGGCCGCGCAACAAGCGCTGTCCCGCGCGAACCTCGCCGCGCCGGCCCTGGGCTATCTGCTCACCCACACGGCCACGCCCGGGCAGGCTCTGCCGGGCGGCTCGGCCGAGGTGGCACAAGGCCTGGGCTGGGCCGGCCCGCATGCCGAGTTTCGCCAAGCCTGCACCGGCTTTGCGAGCGCCTTGCAAATGGCATTCGCGCTGCTGCGTGAGCCGGGCGCCTTGCCGGTGCTGATCGTCGGCTCCGAGGTGGGTTCGGTCTATTTCGACCCGACCCGGCTCGCCGAGGACCCCGCCCAATGGGTCAATGCGCTGCAAATGGGCGACGGCGCCGCCGCCGTGCTGCTGGGGGCCGACAGTGAGGCCACCGGCCCCCGCCTGAGCAGCGCCTATTTTGGTCAAATGCCCGACCCGCCAGCACCCGGCCTGCAGCTGGTGGCCGGGGGGTCGGACCATGTGGGCCTGTCCGGTGTCGCCCACTTTGACCACGATTTCGACGGCGTGCGCCGCCACGGCTTGGCGCTGCTGGAGGCGGGCCACGATGTGCTCGCGGCGCAGGGCCATGCGCTGGCCGAGGCGCAGTGGGTGATCCCGCATCAGGCCAGCGGCCGCGTCGCCGAGGTGGTGGCCGAGCATTTCGGGCTGGCGCTTGACCGGGTCAGCAAGCATGGGCAGCGGGTCGGCAATCTGGGCAGCGCCAGCATCTGGGCCGCCCTCGCCGATGCCTTTCCTCACCTGCGGCCGGGCGACACCGCCCTGGTGCTCGGTGCCGAGGCCACACAGCACAGCTACGGCGGCTTCGCCCTGCACCGATGAGCAGCGCCGCCGAGTTCGAACAAGTGGGGGTGAGGTTCGGGCGCACCACCGCCCTGGACGGCATCAGCCTGGCCATCGAAACCGGCAGCCTGTGGGCACTCTGCGGCCCCAACGGCGCGGGCAAAAGCACCACCGTCAAGCTGATCTGCGGGCTGTTGCGGCCCAGCAGCGGGCACGGCAGCGTGCTTGGTGAGGCGCTCGATGCCCGGCCGGTCAGGCGGCGCCCGCAGATTGGCTATATGTCTCAGCACACGATGCTTTACGACGAGCTCAGCGTGGCCGAGAACCTGCATTTTCGCGCCGGTGTGATGGGCTTACATCGCCCGCGCGACGCCGTGGCGCGGGCCCTCGACAGCCACGGCCTGCACGGCGTGGCGGGCCAGCGTGCGGGAGCGCTGTCGGGCGGCTGGCGCCAGCGGGTGGCCTTTGCCGTGGCCCTGCTGGCGCAGCCGCGCCTGCTGCTGCTGGACGAGCCGACGGCCGGGCTGGACGGCGAGGCGCGCGCCGAACTGTGGCGGGCGCTGCTCGCGCAGGTGGCCCAGGGTGTGACGGCGGTGGTCAGCAGCCACGACCCGGCCGAGGCGGCTCTGTGCGAGCACCTGCTGGTGCTAGAGCAGGGCCGCTTGCGCTTTCAAGGGCGACCGGCGGACTACTGGCCCGCCACCGAGCTGGCGGCCCTGCGCACGGCCGCGCTGATCGGCATGAGCCCGAGG
>JBBQKT010000223.1:0-6088 GCA_038327205.1 Burkholderiales bacterium
GCCGTCTGCAATTTCTGCGACACCGATTTCATCGGCGTCGACGGCCAGGGTGGCGGCAAATTCGCGGCGGCCGAAGAACTCGCGGCGGCGATTGCGTCCAAATGGCCGATCAACGTGCCAGGCAAACCGTATGTCGTCTGCACCGGCGGTGAGCCGCTGTTGCAGCTCGACACGCCCCTGATCGACGCACTGCACGCGCTCGGTTTCGAGATCGCCGTTGAAACCAACGGCACGCAACCCGCGCCCGACGGCCTCGACTGGATCTGCGTCAGCCCCAAGGCCGACACCGAGATCGTGCTGACGTCTGGCCATGAATTGAAACTGGTGTTCCCGCAACCGTTGGCGCAGCCCGAACGTTTCGCTGCGATGGATTTTCAGCATTTTTTCCTGCAGCCGATGGACTCCATCCTGAAGGCCGACCACACGCGCGCTGCGGTGGCTTACTGCATGGCGAATCCGCAGTGGCGGCTGTCGGTGCAGATGCACAAGATCATCGGCATAGACTGAGCGGTGCGGCCGGCTCAGCAGCCCAGCTGCACCGCCTGCAAGACCTTGCCGGTCGCGGCATCGGTCGCCACCACCACCAGCGTTCGTTTGCGCCCGCCTTCGCCCATCGCGGGCAGCTTGAGTGTCAGCTGTTGATCGCCGCTGGCGGCCGCAAGGCGGGCGTAATCGCGAACAACCGCGTCGTGCTTCAGCACCACGCCCCGGTTTTCACCGGCCTTGACCTCCGATTGATGGCCGTCTTCGACCGCCGCCCACCAGAGCTGTACCTGCGCCGGTGCGTCGGGCAGGCGGTGCAGCTCCACGCTGACTTGATCGCCTGCTCCACGTTGCAGCCGCAGCGAGACCGAGGCGGTTTGCGTGGATGCCGGCGGCAAGGTGCTGCCGCGCCAGTCACGACCATTGACGATCAGCTGAGGCGTGTAGGCAAAGCGAGCGCCGGAACTGCCGACGGATTGCGCTTGCCGCGCGGTGTAGGCCGGGCTGGCAAAGCGGTCTTTCCAGCCCAGACGGTCCCAATAATCGACGTGGAAGGCGGCGGCGATCACATCGGGCCGGGCACGCCGGGCTTCGCTAAGCCAGCGGTCGGTGGGGGGACAGGAGTCGCAACCCTCCGAGGTGTACAGCTCCACCAGGGTGGCGACCGTGGCCGCCGATTGAACGGCCATGCACTGCTGGGCTTGTAACGTGCCGATGGGGGCGAGCGCGCTGACCAGGGTGATGAAAAATAAGGTGGGGTTTCGAGGCGACATGGGGGGTCTGTCGCCGAACAGGGATATCGCCTTACACCGCTTGAGCGATGAGCGCATTTTTCGCCGAACGAAAAAAAAGGGAGCCTGCCAGCTCCCCCTGCTTCATCGAGTCAGCGCCTGCCTCAAAAGCTATAGCCCACTGAAAGGCTGACAGCCAAGGGATCGAGGGTGGCCGGGATTTCCTGACCGGTCGATAAGCGACCGGTGGTCTTCAACAACACCTTGTTGATCGACACATCCGCCGACCAACGGCCTCCGAGCTTGACCGACATGCCCAACTCCAACACCGGGCCGAAGACACTCTTCATGGTCAGCAAAGTGGGATTGGCCAATGTGCCGCCCGTGATGCCAGACAGGGCCGCCGTGGCTTTGGGCTTCATGAAGCGGGCATAGGTGACACCAGCACCGACATAGGGCCGGAACGTGCTGGTGGCCGTGCCCAGGTAATACTGGGCCTTCACCGTCACCGGCAAGGATTTGACCGTACCGATCTTGCCGACACCGTCAATCGCCCCCGCACCGACCACATCGTGCTTGAACGGCAAACCAATCGGCACGTCGATGGCCAAGTTGTCAGTGAAGAAATAGGTCACACCGCCGACGAACTGGCTGGCTTTCTTCACATCGATCTTGGTGCCGACGAGGCTGGGCGCTGAGAGGTCACCGCTGTCGACCTGCGGCATGACGGTCGTGGCCCCGGCGCGGACGACATAAGTGCCTGCCGTCTGTGCCTGTACCGCACCGCCAAGTGCGATGCCCAGGGCTGCCACGCAAAGAATGTTTGTTTTCATCGTTGTTCTCCGGATGGATGGCGCGCTTTACAGCCAGCCCTTGGTGGCCATGGCCTTGGATATCAACTGGCCAAGCAGCTGATGGGTATAGGGCGTGGGATGGAAACCATCGGAAAAGCCATAACTCTTCCACCAGTTCGGATCGGTCACGCCAGCCGGTGGCTTGGCGGACAGGGCGCTTGCTGTGCAATTCGGGAAGTCATAAACCGGCAGACCATCACTGCCCACACCGACAACTGGGCAGGCGGGTGTTTTGACATTGGTCAGCCCAAACTGGGCCGGCATGGTCACCTGGTCTTTGAAGGAGGAATTGAAATCCACCAGGGCGATGCGGGGCTCGGCGCCCACCTTGGCCGCGAGTTCAACGTTGAAGGCACTGATCCAGGTCTTGAACAAGGCCTCGGAGTCAACCCGTGCCTTGGCACCGGCAGCTGCTGCTGTCGCCGCGTCAGCGCCCGCCGTCCGCGCACCCGCTGTCGTTGCCGCAGCCACGCCGTCGAGCACCATCTGGAAACGCGGCGTATCGGTAATACCTGGCATGTTCATCACCACGATGTACGGCGCGCTCTTGTCGAGGACGCTGGCCTTGATCGAGGCGTAAAACTTGCCGGCCAGCGCCGTCATATAGGTGCTGCCGATGGCAGCCACCGTGGTGGCACCACCCGCCAGTGCCGTACCGATCTGAGTGGGTGTCAACAGAGTGCCAAGCAGGGCTGCATAAGAAGCGGCCGAGTCACGCGGGATGGTCAGGTAGGCGCCAACCAGGTCGGCCGCGTCATTGCCGCCGCCGTCGATGATGACCAGATCCGTCGCCGAGTAGCTGCCGATCGAGGCATAGGTGGCCATCTGCACCCCTACATTGAGCGGATTGCCCGCGCTGGCACCAGCACCGGTATAGGTGATGCGGCCGCCACCAATGGCGAAATTGGTGCAACCTGCCTTGGTATTTGGCGCAAAAGTTGTGCCGGTAAAGATATAGAAATTACACAGGGTCTGGCCATAGCTGCCGGCCACGCGCTCGGCATAGATCAGGTTGTCGCTGCTCTGCACCGTGAACTTGTAGCCGAAGGTGCCGGAGTCTTGAATGCTGTCACCGAACACCTTGACCGAGGTGATCTTTGCGCGGGGTGTGGTGTCGGCACTGCCGCCGCCACCGCAGGCCGTGACCAACACAGCCGCCGCCAAGGCAAGCATCGTGATCTTTAACTGTCTCATCTTGTGTCTCCTAAATGGGCCTGATGCGGATGCACCGGCCAGGTCAAATTTGATGTCGAACTCTAACGAGTCAAGTGCCAGATTGCCCGCGTGTTTGCCCCTGAATGTCGCGTAAAGAACGCTGAAATGCACAGTCCTCGCCCATCGCTGTCGCCGCTGCGACAAACCCGATCTGTCAAGGGACAAGGGTGTTGATAACCATGGAGCAACTGCAGGCTTATCAACAGGCAAAGCGATATTTGAGAAGTTGTTAGCAAAACGTGTGCAACGATTGCAGTCACCGCACACAGGGTTTGAGACAAGGCAAGCCTCTGTCAGCATTGAAGAAAAGTGGCTTGTCCACAGCCAGGTGCCGCCTCTACTACTGCTACTAATTTGAAAAATTAAAAACCGCATCGATAACAGAGGCGCCAGTTTTTCTTCGCATGACACACTTTCGGCCCATGGATATCGAACACCTGCAACAACGCCTGCGTGATTTCGCCGCCGAACGACACTGGCAACGTTTCCAGACGCCCAAGAACCTGGCGATGGCCATGGTGGTCGAGGCGGCTGAATTGGTCGAAATTTTTCAGTGGATGACGGCTGAAGAATCGATGGCCATCGCAAGCGATGCGGCCAAGCACCGGCATCTGGGCGAAGAGATCGCCGACGTGATGCTCTACTTGCTACAAATTGCCGATCATTCAGGCGTGGATGTGGCCGCAGCCGTGGAGCGCAAACTCGCGCTGAATGCCTTGAAGCATCCGGTGCCTTGATGTGATGGCTGCAACAGAAACCATTGCGGTCATCGATTTTGAAACCACAGGTATCGGACCTAACGCCGGTGCCCGCGCGACCGAAATTGCCGCCGTCCTGGTGCGTAACGGCGCCATCGTTGGCAGCTACCAAAGCCTGATGAACAGCGGCGCGTGGGTGCCTCCGTTCATTGAGCAATTGACGGGCATCAGCAATCGCATGCTGAGCACAGCGCCGCCGGCTGAAACCGTGATGCATGAGGTGATGGCCTTCACCCAAGGTTGCCCGCTGGTGGCGCACAACGCTTCGTTTGACCGCGCCTTTTGGCTGGCAGAGGCACAGCGTGCGGAATGTGAGGCCGACGACGCCCATGCGTTTGCCTGCACCGTGCTGTTATCGCGACGTTTGTATCCGGAGGCGTCGAATTGCCGCTTGGCGACCTTGGCTGCGTATCACCGTCTGCCAGATGCAGGGCGGGCACACCGCGCATTGGCCGATGCGATGACAACAGCACAGCTGCTAATGCGTGTGCAAGCTGATGTGGCCGATCGCTTTGAGCCTGAATTGGCGGGGCAGCCGGTCAGCCATGCGCTGCTGGCAGCCCTGCAGCGCAGCAGCAAAGCCAGCTTGAAACGCTGTGTGCAAGACTTCGCAGGCCGCAAGACCGCTGTGCTCGCGTAAGCGCCGAGTAAAAATCCTGCTGTCAAGCGGCGCAACAGCGGGTTTTGGCAAGCACAATCCGCCCTCTTCGTCAGATCCCTGGCGCTTTTGCTTTCTATTTCTTTCGCGTATGTCGACGAGTATTCAGGTTCGCCCCGCCACCTTGCGTGATGCCAAAGTCATTGCTGAAATCCATGTGGCAGCTTGGCAAGATGCCTACAAAGGCTTGTTGCCCGATGCTGCGCTAGATGCCCTTTCGGTGCAAAAGCGGCAGGCGTTTTGGCGTGAAGCCATCGATCTGTCCGAGCCGCAGGTGATCGTGGCCCACCTCGACAACGAGGTGATGGGATTTGTTGGATTCGATCGTTCGCGCGACAAGGGCACACCGTCGAGCACCGGCGAGATCTGGGCGATGTATGCCAACCCGATTCATTGGGACAAGGGCGTGGGCCTGGCCCTGTGGGATGCGGCCCGTGACGGCCTTCAGGAAGAAGGTTGCACCAAGGTCACCCTGTGGACCTTTTTGCGCAATGAACGTGCGCTGCGCTTTTTTGAGTTGGCCGGATTCAAGCGCGAACTGGGCAGTGCCAAAACGACCGAGGTCAGCGGCACGCGGCTGGAAGAGTTGCGTTTGCACCGCTCCCTGGTCTGAACCTTTTCAATGCGTGGTGATAACGGCGGCGGCGGCACAAAAGCCCCGTCGTTCAATCGCCCAGCCTTCGGTCGCTGCACCCGCTGCGTGTTGCTGCACATGAAGGTGTTGAACCAGCCGCTTGGCTGCCGCACGCTGTACCAGTGATTCGGCCTGCGCGGCCGTCAGTTGCAGGGCAAACTTTGTCCAACGCTTTAGCAAGAGCGGCTGGGTCCAGGCATCTTCCAAGGCCCAGCGGATACGCTGTGGATCGATGGCCGACTGTGCCGTCAGCACACGGGGCGCCAAGGCCAGCACAAAACGGTTGAAGTCCCCCCGCACCTCGTTGTTCGGCAGCAGGGTTTCGATGCAGGCCAGGCGCTGACTCCAACCCGGCGTGGCCATCTGGCGTGTCAGCAAGGCCTGCAAAGCCTGGATCGGGTTGAACAGCCGCAGGCGATTTGGCGGCAGGATGGTCAAGGGAATCCGTGCGGCCTCGGCATGGGGCAGTTCGGTCACAAAGCTGGTCAGCACAGCGATGCGTTGCCAGGCCTCGGCACCGAGACCGGCGATGTTGTGGACAGGCCCGGCTGCAAGGCTGCGGGCGACTTCGGCCGCGCTGCTGTGGTCGTGGCGAGCCTTGGTGGCATTGGCGGCGCGGCTGAGCATCACCACATTGCCTGCCGCGTAGCCGGCGTCGTTGCGAACGCGGTCAATCGAGCGCTCATTGGTATCGGTTCGGCGGTCGTTCAAGGCCTCGCGGGTGATGGGGCAGAAGGCGGTATCAATCTGCTGCA
>JBBQKT010000224.1:0-6083 GCA_038327205.1 Burkholderiales bacterium
CGCTTTGCCGACAAAGACAGCCACCAGATTTTTCTGGAGCCCGAGGGCCTGACGACGCATGAGTTCTATCCGAACGGCATCTCGACCTCCCTGCCCTTCGATATTCAGCTGGCCGCCGTGCGCTCGATTGCCGGGCTGGAAGACGCCCACATCCTGCGGCCCGGCTACGCCATCGAGTACGACTACTTCGACCCGCGCGAACTGAAGTCTTCGTTCGAGACCCGCGCGATCGGCGGCCTGTTCTTCGCCGGCCAGATCAACGGCACAACCGGCTACGAAGAGGCTGCCGCCCAAGGCCTGTTCGCTGGCATCAACGCTGCCCTGCAAGTGCGTGGCGAGGCGGCCTGGCTGCCCGGCCGCGATCAGGCCTATCTGGGTGTGCTGGTGGATGACCTGACCACCCAGGGCGTGACCGAGCCCTACCGCATGTTCACCAGCCGGGCCGAGTTCCGCCTGCAACTGCGCGAGGACAATGCTGATCAGCGATTGACCGAAGTGGGCCGCGCGATGGGCTTGGTGGACGACGCCCGCTGGGACGCATTCAACCGCAAGCGTGACGCTGTTTCACGTGAAACAGAAAAGCTCAAATCGACCTGGGTGCAGCCCAGCACCCTGCCCGCCGCCGATGCCGAGCGCCTGGTCGGCAAGGCTTTGGAGCGTGAATACGCGCTGATCGATCTGCTGCGTCGCCCCGGCGTCGGGTTCGACACCCTGGCCGAAGTCGCGACCATCGCCAAGCCAGAGTCCGGTGTTTCACGTGGAACACTCAACGCCGAGCTGGGCGAAGAGATTGCCACCGCCGTCATTGAGCAGATCGAGATCGCCACCAAGTACGCCGGCTATATCAACAAGCAGGTCGAAGATGTGGCCCGCGCCGCGCACTTTGAAAACCTGCGCCTGCCCGACGGCCTGGATTACAGCCTCGTGCGCGCATTGTCTTTTGAGGCGCGGCAGAAGTTATCAAAGCACAAGCCCGAAACCCTGGGCCAGGCCTCTCGCATTTCGGGTGTCACCCCCGCCACGATCTCGCTGCTGCTGGTGCACTTGAAGAAGGGCCGCTTCGCGGGCTTCACCGGCGAAGCAGCACTCGCCAAAGAACCAAACTCAGCAGCAGCATGACCGACACGACAACTTTGCGCGCACCCCTCGCTGCCGCTGCCCAAGCGCTTGACCTGAACCTCAGCGAGCCCCAACTCGACCAGCTGCTCGCCTACCTCGCACTGATCAGCAAATGGAACAAGGTCTACAACCTGACCTCCGTGCGCGACCCACAGGCAATGGTGACGCAGCATCTGGTGGACAGCTTGAGCCTACTGCTGCCACTGCGGCGCCACACCCAAGGGGCGGCGATTCGCCTGATGGACGTCGGCAGCGGCGGCGGCCTGCCGGGCGTGGTGATCGCAATTTGTGAGCCGAACATTGCAGTTACCTGCGTCGATGCTGTCGCCAAAAAGGCCAGTTTCATCACCCAAGTGGCGGCCGAGCTGGGGCTGAAAAACCTGCGTGGCGAGCACTCGCGGGTCGAGCAATTGAAGGCCGCGCCCTTCGATGTCATTACCTCACGCGCGTTCGCCTCACTGCTCGACTTCACCACTTTGACGCGGCAGCACCTCAAGCCCGGCGCCGAATCAACTTCAATCTGGCTGGCGATGAAGGGCCAGCACCCAGCCGACGAGCTGGCCGCCCTGCCGGTAGACCTGGATGTGTTTCACGTGGAACAACTGGTGGTTCCGGGCCTCGACGCCCAGCGATGCCTGATCTGGATACGGCCAAAGCTCTGAGATTCACGGGTTCCGCCGCGCTGCTTCCGGGCTACGATCAAGCCCAGTCAAGACATAAAAATATGGCCAAAATTTTCTGCGTTGCGAACCAAAAAGGCGGGGTCGGCAAGACCACCACCACCGTCAATCTGGCCGCCGGACTGGCCCAGGTTGGCCAACGAGTGCTGGTCGTTGACCTGGATCCGCAGGGCAACGCAACGATGGGTTCCGGCATCAACAAGCGCGAACTGGCCCTGACGGTTTATGACGTGCTGCTGGAATCGGCCAGCATCAATGAAGCCAAGCAGCGCAGCGAAAAAGCGGGCTACGACGTGCTCGGCGCGAACCGCGAACTGGCCGGTGCCGAGGTTGAACTGGTTGATCTGGAGCGCCGCGAACGCCGCCTCAAAACTGCGCTGGCTGACGTGGCGGCCGACTACGACTTCGTTTTAATCGATTGCCCGCCGTCGCTGTCGATGCTGACCTTGAACGGCCTGTGCTGCGCCCACGGCGTGGTCGTGCCGATGCAGTGCGAATACTTCGCGCTTGAAGGCCTGTCCGACCTGGTCAACACGATCAAGCAGGTGCACGCCAACCTGAACCCCGACTTGCAAATCATCGGCCTGCTGCGCGTGATGTTCGACCCCCGCATCACCTTGCAACAGCAGGTCAGCGAGCAGCTCAAGACGCACTTCGCCGACAAGGTGTTCGACACCGTCATCCCGCGCAATGTTCGGCTGGCCGAAGCACCGAGCTATGGCTTGCCGGGCGTGGTGTTCGACCCGGCATCGAAGGGCGCGCAGGCCTTTGTCGAGTTCGCCCGCGAGATGGTGCGGCGCGTCGACAGTTTGAAGTGAGCACGCTCGCCGAGCGGGCCGAGCAGGCCGGACTCAACGCCAGCGCCCCGCCGCAGCAGGCACACATCGAAGGCTGGTTGCTCCGCCTGTCACCCGGCAAGGCCAAGCGCTCGCGTTGTGTCAACGCCTTGGCGGCGGGCACGATGCCCTTGGACGATTTATTGGCGCGCTGCAAAGCCAGTTTCAATTCGGCGGGACTGCCCTTGATCGTCCGAGTCACGCCTTTTAGCCAGCCGACGGACATCGACGCGCAGCTTGAGGCAAAAGGCTATTTCAGCTTCGACGCTGCCGACGTGATGGTGTTGGAAAGCCTGCCCGCTGTTTCAAGTGAAACAACTCCGCTGCAGCGATTGGACGCTGCAGCCTACGCAGAACTGATCGGCGCGCTGCGCAACTCAACCCCCATCGAAATCGCCGCCCAAGCTGAGCGCGTTGCAGGCTCGCCCGTGCCCTACCAAAGCTTCGCGCTGCGGAATGCTGGCGGCACGCTGCTGGCTTGCGGTCAGATGGCCCGGGAAGGCGCGATTGCGGGCCTGTACGACGTCTTCACGCCGCCGGAGCAGCGCGGGCAAGGGCACGGTCGCCGGTTGTGCGCCGCGCTGCTGCAGCAGGCTCGCAACGACGGTGCGACCGAAGCCTATCTTCAGGTCGGCACGGACAACGAGTTTGCGAAACGCCTGTATTCGAAATTGGGGTTTCGCTTTGCTTATCGGTATCACTACCGGAGTGACGATCCTCGGGCGAACCTGTAGTCCGCGAGGATTCATCATGGTGTTTGCGCGGGAGCAGTCCGGCGGCACGTTTTGCTCCATGTCCCCCGGCGCGACCTAGGGTCGCGGCCTCCTCCTTGACTTGCGCAAAACGCACCGCCGGACTGCTCCTTCGCGGCGGGTGTCGTGCCCCAAGACGCGACCACCACGCCTCGTCCAGCAAGGGCATTGGGTGTGCCCCAAAGCGAGGTAAAAGAAGGGAGCGCAGCGGAATGACACGAGCGGCGGGGCGCACCCGATGCCCGCAGCCCCGCCCGACGGTTTAAACCAGACCCAAGCCCTCATCCAAGCCCAGGTGCACATTCATCGCCTGCACCGCCGCGCCGCTGGCCCCCTTGCCCAGGTTGTCCAAGCGAGCCATCACCAGCACCTGCGTGTCCGAACCAAACACGAAGAGATCCACCCGGTTCGTGTCATTGCAGGCCTGCACATCGAACCCGCCCTCGGCCAAGGTCTCGGCATCGCGCAGCGGCATCACGCGGATAAAACGCTCGCCCTCGTAATAAGCGGCCAGCGCCTGCTGGATGGCCTCGGGCGTCGTGCCCGCGCGCATCTGGCTCAGGTGCAGGGGCACGGTCACGCCCAAGCCCTTGTAGAAATTGCCGACGATGGGCATGAAGACCGGCGCGGTCAGCAGCCCCGTGTGCGCCATCATCTCCGGCAGGTGCTTGTGCGCCAGACCCAACGCGTAGGGGCGCGGCGACATCAGCTTGGCGTCGCCGCCCGCCTCGTACTGCGCAATCATCGATTTGCCGCCACCCGAATAGCCGGTGATCGAGGTGGCGGAGACCAGGGCCTCGGCGCTCAACAAGCCGGCGTCAACCAGCGGACGAACGGCCAGGATGAAGGCGCTGGCGTGGCAACCGGGATTGGCGATGCGTTTGGACGCCCGGATCTTGGCGCGCTGGTCGGCCGCCAATTCGGGCAGTCCGAAGGCCCAGCCGGCGACGGTGCGGTGGGCGGTACTGGCGTCGATCAAGCAGGTGTTCGGGTTGGTGATCATCGCGGCGGCTTCACGTGAAGCCGCATCGGGCAGGCACAGGAAGGCCACATCGGCGGCATTCAGCAGGCGCGCACGCTCGGCCGCGTCCTTGCGCTTGTCGGCATCGATGCGCAGCACCTCCACGTCGCTGCGCGCGGCCAGGTACTCGTGAATCCGCAGGCCGGTCGTGCCTTCTTGTCCATCAACAAACACCTTGTATGTCATGCCGTTTTCTCCTCGGTCTTCCCGCAAAATCATGAGCTTCAAAGCATAAGGCAAGCTGATGACCGCGCCACGAATCCTCCTCCTGCCGGGCTGGCTTGACTCCGACCCCGACCATTGGCAAAGCCGGTGGGAACGCCAGTTCGGCTACCAGCGCGTCGAACAAAGTGACTGGCAATGGCCTCGGCGCGGCGACTGGATGGCGCGGCTGGACGAAGTGCTGCTGGCCGACGAAACGCCGGCCGTGCTGGTTGCCCACTCGCTCGGCTGCCAGCTCGTCGCCAGCTGGGCCGAGCACTCGCAGCACACCCACCGCGTGGTCGCAGCCCTGCTGGTCGCGCCGCCCGATACCGAACGCGAAGACATGCCGCCGCAGCTGCACAACTGGCGGCCCCTTCACCACAAACACGGGCGCGGCAAGCTGCCCTTCGCGAGCCTCGCCGTCATCAGCAGCAATGACCCTTTTTGTGCGCCCGAGCGGGCCTCGCAAATGGCGGCGGATTGGGGCGCCAGCCTGGTCATCGCCGGGCCGCACGGTCATCTGAATACCGAATCGAAGCTCGGCGATTGGCCCGAGGGTCAAGCCCTGCTGGCACAGCTCATCCGGTAAGGGACAATTCAAAAATATGGTCACCAAAAAACCCAAAGGCCTCGGCCTCGGCCTGGAGGCGCTGCTCGGCCCCAAGGTCAGCGAAAACCCCGCCCCAAACCCATCAGCCCATGAAGGCGAGCCCAGCACCCTGCGGCTGGAACAGCTGCAGGCCGGCAAATACCAGCCGCGCACGCGCATGGACGAGGGCTCGCTGTACGAGCTGGCCGAGAGCATCAAGGCCCAGGGCATCATGCAGCCCATCCTGGTGCGGCCGATCACCCCGAACGGCCATGTGGCGTTTGAAATCATCGCCGGCGAGCGCCGTTTCCGCGCCGCCAACCTGGCCGGGCTGCGCGAGATCCCGGTGCTGGTTCGCGCCGTGCCCGACGAGGCCGCCGCCGCGATGGCCTTGATCGAAAACATCCAGCGCGAAGACCTCAATCCGCTGGAAGAAGCGCAAGGGCTGAAGCGCCTGGTCGATGAGTTCGGCCTCACGCACGAGCAGGCGGCACAGGCGGTCGGCCGCTCACGCAGCGCGGCCAGCAATCTGCTGCGCCTGTTGCAGCTCAGCGCGCCTGTGCAGGCGATGCTGATGGCCGGTGATCTGGACATGGGCCACGCCCGTGCGCTGCTGCCGCTCGACGGCGCCCACCAGATCACCTGCGCGACCGAGATCGCCGCCAAAAAGCTCAGCGTGCGCGAGGCCGAACGGCTGGTCAACCGGCAGGGCGCAGGCCGTCAAACGCCGCTGCTGCGGGTGCAGGGCAGCAAGAGCCGTGATTTGTTGCGGCTCGAAGAGGAGCTCGCCGACCTGCTCACCGCCGAGGTGGACATCCGCGTGAAGAAGCGAACAAAACGCGGCGAACAGGGCGAGCTGGCCATCCAGTTCGGCTCGCTCGA
>JBBQKT010000225.1:0-5993 GCA_038327205.1 Burkholderiales bacterium
GCCCGCCCAGGAATCTGCCCGACCAGGGGCGCACCTTCGGCCATCAAGGATTCTGCCCAGACGCACAGCTCGCCAATCAGGGCGCGGGCGGCGGCACTGTCGCGGCCGGCCAGCAGGTCGTCCGCCAACAGGCCGTGGCGGGCCAGATCGGTGGCCGGGGCGTAGACGCGACCGTTCGGCCCGTCGCGGGTGAAGTCTTGCCAGAAATTGATCAGCTGCAAGCTCGTGCAGATCGCATCGGAACGGCGCAACGCGCTCGCGTCGGTGATGCCGTAGAGGTGCAGCAGCAAGCGGCCGATGGGGTTGGCGGAGCGGCGGCAGTAGTCGAGCAGGGCCGTCCGGTCGGCGTAGCGATGGATGTGCAAATCTTGCTCGAACGCGTCCAGCAAGTCGTTCAGCAGTGCCAAAGGCAGTCGATATTGGGTCAACACGGCGGCGAGCGGCGTGAACACGGTTCGTGCCCATCGTGCTGACGGCGAGCGCCCGGCGGCCACCGCCATCAGATCGGCGCGAAAGGTTTTCAAATCAGCCCCGCGTTGAGCGGTGCTGGCATCACCCTCGTCCGCCAAATCGTCGGCCGTGCGGGCAAAGTGATAAATCGCCGCGATGGCCGGGCGCAGATGCGGCGGGCTCAGCCAGGAGGCAACAGGGAAGTTTTCGTAGTGTTCTATGCTCACCGGCGGCATTGTGTGGTGGTTTGTGAAGTCCCAGGCAGGGCGGCGGCGGTTTGACAGCCCCAAAGCCACTGAATACATTACTGACCGATCAGTCAGTTAGCTCAGCAAGACCAAATTCGAGGTTGTTCCATGTCCCTATTGCCCTCCGCAATTTTTCGTGCCGTCCCGTCAACGGGATTGCTGGCCTTGGGATTGATGACCTTGCTGACCGCCTGCGGCGAACGCGCCGTGGCGCCTGAGCCCATCCGTGCGGTGCGCACCGCCATCGTCAGTGCCGGCACGGCGGGGCTGACCCATGAATACGCGGCCGACATCCGCGCCCGCGTGGAGTCGCGGCTGTCCTTCCGTGTCGGTGGCAAGTTGCTGACCCGCAAGGTGAATTTAGGCGATGCAGTCAAGCCCGGTCAGGTGCTGGCCCAGCTCGACCCGCAAGACCTGATGTTGGGCCGCGATGCCGCCAACGCCGCCATGGTGGCGGCCCGCGCCAACCGCGATCAGATGGGGGCCGACTACAAGCGCTACATCGATCTGCACCAGCAAGGCTTCATCAGCGCCGCTGAACTTGAGCGCCGCGACAACGCCTTCAAGGCCGCGCAGGCGCAGCTTGACCAGGCCAAGGCCCAGTTCAGTGCCCAGGGCAACCAGGCCGGTTACGCACAGTTGGTGGCCGATGTGGCGGGCGTGGTGACGGCGGTGGATGCCGAGCCTGGCATGGTGGTGGCCGCTGGCACGCCGATCGTGCGGGTGGCGGTGGATGGCTCGCGCGACGTGGTGTTTTCGGTGCCGGAAGACCGGGTCGGCAGCTTGCGAGCCGCCGCTGCGGTGCCCGGCGCCTTGAAGGTCCGGCTGTGGGGCACGGGCCAGATCCTGCGCGAGGCCAGCCTGCGCGAGGTTTCGGCCGCCGCCGACCCTGCCACGCGCACCTTCCTGGCCAAGGCCGACGCCGGGAAAATTGACGCCAAGCTGGGCCAAACCGCCACGGTGGTGCTGACCCTGCCCCAAGTCTCGCAAGTCATCAAGCTGCCGCTTGAAGCTGTTCTTCAACAGCAGGGCAAGGCAGCGGTCTGGGTGTTGGATGCGGCGACGATGACGGTCAAGCCGCAGACCGTGACCGTGGCAGGGGCCGATGGCAACGAGGTGGTCATTGCTGCGGGCCTGGCGGCGGGGCAGGAGGTGGTGGTGGCCGGTGTCCATGTGTTGACGCCGGGCCAGAAGGTGAGCCGCTACCTGCCGCCCCGTGCCATGCAGCAGGCCGCCGCCCCGTCGGCATCGGCATCGGCCGCAGCAGCTCGTTGAGCGGGGCATCGGCATGAGCAATCACAACGAAGCCCCGTACGAACCCAGCCGCTTCAACGTCTCACGCTGGGCGCTTGAACACCCGGCCCTGACCCGTTACTTGATGGTGGTGCTGATGCTGATGGGCTTTGCCGCCTACTTCCAGCTCGGCCAGGATGAAGACCCGCCCTTCACCTTCCGCTTGATGGTGGTGCAAGCGTTTTGGCCCGGTGCCACGGCCCAGCAGATGGCCGATCAGGTCACCGACAAGATCGAGAAGACGCTGCAGGAAGTCCCGCACGCCGACAAGATCCGCTCGTACACCAAGCCAGGTGAATCGCTGACGATGTTCCAGGTCAAGGACAGCACGGCGGGCCGCGACGTGAGCGACACCTGGTATGCGGTGCGCAAGAAGGTCGGCGATATCCGGTCCACCCTGCCATCGGGTGTGATCGGCCCGGTCTTCAACGATGAGTTCGGTGATGTCTACGGCTCGATCTATGCGCTGACTGCTGATGGTTTTTCACAGGAAGAGTTGCGCACCTATGCCGACCAGGTGCGCCGCCAGTTGCTGCTGGTGCCCGATGTGGCCAAGGTCGAGACCTTCGGCGTGCAGGCCGAGAAGCTCTACATCGAGGTGTCACAGAAGCGCCTTGCCGCCCTGGGCCTGGACTTCAGCCAGGTCATCAACCAACTCGGCGCGCAAAACGCGGTCGAAGGCGCGGGCGTGCTGAACGCCGGAAGCGGCAATTTGCAGGTTCGCATCCAGGGCCAGTTCAACTCGGTCGATCAACTGGCGGCCTTCCCGATCCGAGCCGTCAATCCGAGCACCGGCGTGGCCAGCCAGCTGCGACTCAGCGACATCGCCGAGATCAAGCGGGGTTACGCCGATCCCGCCAGCGTGATGGTGCGCTACCAGGGCAAGCAGGTGATCGCGCTGGGCGTGTCGATGGCCAAGGGCGGCGACATCATCGCGATGGGCAAGGCGCTGCGCAAGGTCACCACCAGTCTTCAGCAGGGCCTGCCGGCTGGCATCACGCTGGCACAGATTCAAGACCAGCCCGAGGCGGTGTCGCGCTCGGTGGGCGAGTTCGTCAGTGTGCTGATCGAGGCCGTGGTCATCGTGCTGGCGGTCAGCTTCATTGCGCTGGGCCTGCACACAAAGCCCCTTCGTATCGACATCTGGCCAGGGCTGGTGGTGGCGATCACGATCCCGCTGGTGATGGCGATCACCTTTGTGGTGATGTTTTACTGGGGCGTGGGCCTGCACAAGATTTCGCTGGGCTCCCTCATCATTGCCCTGGGCCTGCTGGTGGACGACGCCATCATTGCGGTGGAAATGATGGTGCGCAAGCTGGAGGAGGGTTTCGACAAGATGCACGCCGCCACCTTTGCCTATGACGCCACCGCCATGCCGATGCTGACCGGCACGCTGATCACGGCGGTCGGCTTCTTGCCCATCGGCTTGGCCAAGTCGGTCACTGGTGAATACACGTTTGCGATCTTTGCCGTCACCGCCGCCGCACTGGTGATTTCGTGGGTGGTGTCGGTGTATTTCGTGCCCTACCTTGGCGCGCTGTTGCTGAAGAGCCGGCCCTCGGCAGCCGGTGAGGTGCACGAGCTGTTCGACACGCCGTTTTACAACCGCTTTCGCGCCCTGGTGCGCTGGTGTGTCGATCACCGCTGGATCACCATTGCGCTGACCATCGCCGTCTTTGCCCTTGGCATCGTCGGCATGGGCAAGGTCCAGCAACAGTTTTTTCCCGATTCGAGCCGGCCGGAAATCCTGGTCGACCTGTGGCTGCCCGAGGGCTCCACCATTGAGCAAAGCGACGCGGTGGCCCGGCGTTTTGAGGCCCGCATGCTGCAAGAAAAGGGCGTCAGCAGCGTCACCACCTGGGTCGGCAGCGGCGTGCCGCGGTTCTATCTGCCGCTGGATCAGGTGTTCCCGCAATCGAACGTCAGCCAAGCCATCGTGTTGCCCAAGGACTTGACCGAGCGCGAGGCACTGCGCAAGCGCCTGCCCGCCTTGGTGGCGACCGAGTTCCCGGAGGTGCGGGCGCGCGTCAAGCTGCTGCCCAACGGCCCGCCGGTGCCCTATCCGGTGCAGTTCCGCATCGCCGGTGAAGACCCGGCCGTGGTTCGGCAATGGGCCGATCAGGCCAAGGACATCCTGCGCGCGAACCCGAATATGCGTGGCGTCAACGACAACTGGAACGAGCCGATCAAGGCGCTCAAGCTCGACGTCGATCAAGACAAGGCCCGCGCACTGGGCGTCAGCAGCCAAAGCCTCGCGCAAGCCGCCCGCACCCTGCTGTCGGGCAGCACCATCGGCCAGTACCGCGAGGGCGACAAGCTGATCGACATCGTGCTGCGCCAGCCGCTGGCGGAACGCCGCGTCATCACCGACATCGGCAATGCCTATGTGCCCACCAGCAGCGGCCGCTCAATCCCATTGACGCAGATCGCCACCGTCAATTTTGGGTTCGAGCCCGGTGTGCTGTGGCGCGAGGGCCGCAATTACGCGGTGACCGTGCAGGGCGACGTGGCTGAGGGCTTGCAAGGGGCGACCGTCACCGCGCAGGTCTGGCCGACGCTGCAAAAGCTGCAAGCCAAGATGCCGGCCGGCTACCGCATCGAGGTGGCCGGGGCGGTAGAGGAAAGCTCCAAGGGCCAGGGGTCGATCATGGCGGGCGTGCCGGTGGCGCTGTTCATCATGTTCACCCTGCTGATGCTGCAGTTGCATAGTTTCAGCCGCTCGGTGCTGGCCTTCCTGACCGGCTTCATGGGCATCGCCGGGGCGGCAGGTGCGCTGCTGTTGTTGAACAAGCCTTTTGGCTTTGTCGCTTCGCTGGGCGTGATTGCGCTGTTCGGCATGATTGTGCGCAACGCCGTCATCCTGATCGACCAGATCGAGCAAGACCGGGCGCGCGGCGTGGCAGACTGGCAGGCGATTGTCGAATCTGCGGTACGGCGCTTCCGCCCCATCGTGCTGACAGCCGCTGCCGCCGTGCTGGCGATGGTGCCGCTGTCACGCAGCGTGTTCTGGGGGCCGATGGCGGTGGCCATCATGGGCGGCTTGGTGGTGGCCACCGCGCTGACCTTGCTGGCCCTGCCGGCGATGTATGCGGCCTGGTTCCGCGTGCCATTGCCCAAAAAATCCACGGCTGTTTAAGCCGGCGCCTCGGGGTTTACCTCGGGGTGCCCGGAGCGCCCCTTCCGTTCGCTACAATCTGAGGTTCGCTGAATCACCACGGGCTTGAGGCAAGTGGAGTTTTTTGAAGCTCCGATTGATTCAAACCAGATTCACTGGCGCGGGTGGCGAAATTGGTAGACGCACCAGGTTTAGGTCCTGACGCCTTCACGGGCGTGCCGGTTCGAGTCCGGCCCCGCGCACCAGCAAGTACTGCATTCCTTTTTTCCTCTTTGTATTGATTGAGTCAACATGGCCGTCACCGTCGAAACCCTTGAAAAGCTCGAACGCCGCATCACGCTCACCCTGGCGGCTGCTGACATCAACAGCGAGATCGAGACCCGTCTCAAAAAGCTCGCCCGCACCGTCAAGGCCGATGGCTTCCGCCCCGGCAAGGTGCCGATGAGCGTTGTCAGCCAGCGTTATGGCTATTCCGTCCAGTACGAAGTCGTCAATGACAAGCTCGGCCAGGCGTTTTCCGCCGCTGCCAACGAAGCGCAGCTGCGCGTCGCCGGCGTGCCCAACATTGCTCAAAAAGACCAGGCGCCCGAGGGCCAGATGGCTTTTGACGCGACCTTCGAGGTCTACCCCGAAGTCGCCCTGGGCGATCTGTCGGGCGCCGAAGTCGAGCGCATCTCCAGCGATGTGACCGAAGAAGCGATCGACAAGACGGTCGAGATCCTGCGCAAGCAGCGCCGCACTTTCGCCCAGAAGCCAGCCGCCGAAGCCGCTGCCGAAGGCGACCGCGTGACCATCGACTTCGAAGGCAAGATCGACGGCGAGCCCTTCCCGGGCGGCAAGGCCGAAGCCTTCCAGTTCATGATCGGCGAGGGCCAGATGCTCGAAGC
>JBBQKT010000226.1:0-5972 GCA_038327205.1 Burkholderiales bacterium
GCCATCGTGTCGCTGGCACCGGGCATCATCGACACCGACATGCAGCGCCAATTGCGCGCCGCTGACCCCAGCCGCTTCCCCGATCACGGGGTGTTCGTCAATTTCAAGACGACCGGGCAATTGCTGAGCGCAGACGAAGCCGCGAGCAAGGTGATACGCTACTTGGCGCGTGGCGATTTTGGGCGCAACGTGATCGCGGATGTACGCGATGTTTGACCCTTCTGGTCACTTGAAATCCGTCCCATCGCCCCAAATTTGCGCAAACAAGGCCAGTTTCGGCCCCAAGGAGTTGTTGTGAAACGTGTTGCCCTGACTGCAATGATTGTTGCCCTGGCCCTGAGCTTGCCGATGATGGATGCCGAGGCCAAGCGCCTGGGTGGCGGTGGGACATCCGGCATGAAGCGATCGGTGCCGACCCAATCGAGTGATGCGAGCAAGCCCGCGACTGCGCCGCAGCAAGCCGCCGCGCCTGCGCAAGCGACACCCGGCACCCCTGCTGCGGCTGCCGCACCCAAGCGTTCGTGGATGGGCCCGATCGCCGGTTTGGCGGCCGGCCTGGGCATCGCCGCCCTGGCCAGCCATTTCGGCATGGGCGGCGCGCTGGCCAACATCATGACCATGCTGCTGCTGGGTGTTGGCGTTGCGCTGTTGGTCGGCTTCCTGATGCGCCGCTTCGGCGGCAACAGGGCACAAAACAACAACAACAATAACAACGGCGGCATGGCGTTTGCCGGCGCCGGTGCCGGTTCCAACAACGCAGCCCCACCCTACCAGCCGTACCAGCCGGCTCCGGCTCCGGCAGCTCACTTGCCGCTGCAGTCGGCTGCCCTTGCCCTGCCGACAGGCGCCTCGGGCACGAACGTCGCGTCCTACACACCGGTGACGCCACTGGCGGGCAATGGAGACGGTTTCGACACGGCGGGTTTCGAGCAGATCGCCAAGCGCGTGTTCATCCGCCTGCAGGCTGCCAATGACTCGGGCGACCAGAACGACCTGCGTCGTTTCACCACCCCTGAGATGTTCGGTGTGGTGCAGCAAGAGTTGCTCGACCGCAAGGTGACGACACAGCGCACCGATGTGGTCAAGCTCGACGCCCGCGTGATCGAGCGCCTGACCGAAGACGGCCAGCAAGTCGTCAGCGTGCGTTTCTGGGGCCTGATCCGCGAGCTAGAAAACGCGCCGGCCGAAGAGTTCGACGAGATCTGGCATCTGGTGCGCCCCATCGACGAAAGCCGTGAATGGGCGATTGCCGGGATTCAGCAAACGCACCGTTACACGGTCTAGCTGGCTAGGCACCCGCCCAATCCGCCAGCGCCACTTCCACGCCACCCTTGCGTGAGTGGCCACTGGCGGGCTTGATCGGCGTGCCCAGTGCGATCCAGCCCAGCAGGGTTTCGCCGGGCGCGCAAAAGGCAGCGGCGATATCAGCATCGCGCACCTTGGCCCCGCTGAGCATCTTGCCGCCGAAGCCCAGCAGGTGGGCCGCCGTCAAGAAATTGCTCAGCGCCCCGCCAACACAGGCCCATTGCTCATGCGCAGGCACTTGGGGATGGCCCAGATCGATTCGGGCCAGCAGGGCTACCGTGAGTGGCGGGTGCAAGGCCCGTTCAGCATCCATGGCGCAGCCTGCCTCGTCTTTGCCCGCCCGCCGGGCCGCTGCGGCAAACAGGGCGGCCATGCGGGCCTTGGCGGCGTCGCTGCGAACCACTTTGAAGCGAAACGGCAACAACTCACCATGATCCGGCGCGCGCAAGGCGGCCGCCACCATCAGGCGCAGCTGCGCTTCATCCGGGCCAGGTGCGATCAGGTGTTTGGGGCCGACCGAGTAGCGGCCCAGCAGCGCCTCAAGCGCTGCCTTGTCGTTCACTTCAGCAACCCGGCGTTCTCGGCAGCAGCACGGATACCGGTGTAGTTCTCAGGCTTGGTCGGCACGAACCGGGTGGCGCGTTGCAGGGCCAGGATTTCTTTGCCATTGGACTCGTTCAGGGCCAGGAAAGCGGCGCTGAGCTTGTCGCGCAGGGCGACCGGCATGTCGGCGTGCACGCTCCAGTTGTAATCAAAGTAGGTTGGCGTGGTGAAGAAAACCCTGACCTCGGCAGGATCGACTTTTTTGTCGGTCACGAACTTTTCCCAGACCGAGATATTCAGCGCCCCGGCATCGACCTTGCCACTGGCCACCGCCGCGATCGTCGCGTCATGCGCGCCCGAAAAACTGACACGCTTCAGGTCAACATCGGGGTTCACCTTAGCAGCCAGCAGATAGCTGCGGGGCATCAGATGGCCTGAGGTGCTGGAGACCGAACCAAAGCTCAGCGTTTTGCCCTTCAGGTCCTCAAGCTTTTGGATGCCGCTGCTGGCCGAGGTGATGAAGACCGAGCGAAATTTCTCGTCTTCTTCGCGCTGCACCAGGGGGATGATCTTGCCGCCCGAACGCTGCGAGGCCTGCACAAAAGTAAAGCCTCCGAACCAGGCCAGATCGACCTTCTTGTTCACCAGTGCCTCGACAGCAGCGGCGTAATCGGTCACCGGCGTCCATTCCACCTTGACGCCCAGCTTGCTCTCCAGATATTGGCCCAGCGGCGCGAATTTGCGCGCCAGCTCGGTCGGCGATTCATCGGGAATAGCGGTAACGCGCAGCACCTGTTGCGCCTGCGCAGTGGCGGTCAGCACGGTGGTGAGGGCCAAGGCCGTGAAAGCGCGGCGGCTGAAAGAGTTCGACATTGGGCGGTGCTCCGGAAATGAGGTGGCAAGGTAGACCAAAGTGTAGGGGACATGTCCACAAACTCAGCCGCCCGCGCATGGGCATGGCCGGCCATCCATGTGCAGCTTGAGCCCGCAGATAAGGGCTTACCTGCGTCGGTGGGCGCGTGTGCCTGGTTGATACTGCCCAGCACCAACAACGCAAGCTACATTGCCTCCGATTGAGGTCTTGGCCTCTTCTTGGCCGCCTCTTGGCCCCTCTTGGCCCACTTTGCTTGTCACTGCCTCAGAGGATTTCAGATGTTTGAAAAAGTCGTTCCTGTCAACCGCGAGCGTCATGCTCGCAGCAAAGTTCGCGAAATCACCGGCTTCGGTTTTGCCGCGAACTTCCACATCGCTTATCTGACGATGCACGAGTTCGCCCGGGCGGCCGCCGTGTACCCCATCGTCTTTGTTGAAGACAAGGAAAAAGACGCTTTCCGCCCGGTCACCTTGCTGGGTCTTGATGCCGGTGAAAACCTGTTCGTCGGCGAGGCCGGCAAATGGGAAGCCAGCTACATCCCTGCCATCATTCGCCGCTACCCATTCGCGCTGGCTAACACCGGCACCGAAGGCCAGTACACCATCTGCATCGACGAAGGCAGCGACCTGGTCAGTGAGACTGAAGGCAGCGCCCTGTTCGACGACAAAGGCGAGCCAACCCAGGTGATCGAGAACGTCAAGCGCTATTTGTCCGAGCTGCAGCAGATGGACAAGATCACGCTCGAATTCGCCAAGACCTTGGCTGAGCTGAACATGTTCACGCCATTGCAACTGAGGGTGCGCGACGGTAAACGCGAAAAGAACATCGCAGGTTGCTGGGTGGTCAACGAAGAACGCCTCAACAACCTGTCGAACGACAAATTCCTGGAACTGCGCGCCAAGCGCTATTTGCCCGCCATCTATGCGCAGCTGATGTCGTTGGCGCAGATCGAGCGGCTGATGCAGTTGAAGGAAAAGCGGCCCACGGCACTGAAAGCGGCTTGACGGCGAGAGCGGCGGGCGTGGGCCTTGGTCATGCTACTTGCGACCTGCGACCTGAGACCTGAGACCTGCGACCTGCTCAGGTATTTTTAGAAATAGAAATCGTCGGAAACTTGGCCGAATAGTCCTTAGCCTGGGCGGCGATCTTGATCGCCACCTTGCGCGCCAAGGCCAGATAAAGCCCAGCGATCTCACCGCCGGGCTCCGCCACCACACTCGGCGCACCATCGTCCGCCTGCTGCCGGATCGACATCGCCAACGGCAGCGCGCCCAAGTAATCGACGCCGTATTGCTCGGCCATCGCGCGTCCGCCGTCTGCACCAAAAATATGCTCGGCATGACCGCAGTTGGTGCAGATATGAACGGCCATGTTCTCGACGATGCCCAAAATCGGCACCCCGACCTTTTCAAACATCTTCAGGCCCTTCTTGGCATCGATCAGGGCGATGTCCTGCGGTGTGGTGACGATCACCGCGCCGGTCAGCGGCACGCGCTGAGACAGGGTCAATTGAATGTCACCGGTGCCGGGGGGCATGTCCACGATCAGGTAGTCCAGATCGTGCCAACGGGTCTGGCGCAGCAGCTGCTCCAGCGCCTGCGTGGCCATCGGGCCGCGCCAGATCATCGGGTTGTCTTGTTCGACCAGAAAACCGATCGACATGACCTGCACGCCGTAGTTCTCCATCGGCTCCATGGTCTTGCCGTCGGCGCTTTCGGGACGGCCCTCGATGCCCATCATCATCGGCTGGCTCGGGCCGTAGATGTCGGCGTCGAGGATGCCGACGGTCGCGCCTTCGGCCGCGAGCGCAAGCGCCAGGTTCACCGCGGTCGTGCTCTTGCCGACGCCGCCCTAGCCGGACGCGACAGCGACGATGTTCTTGACCTTCGGCAGCAATTGCACGCCGCGCTGCACCGCGTGCGCGGTGATCTTGATGGTCAGATTGGCGCTGACGTTCTGCACGCCGTCGACGGTGCGCGCCGCCGCGATCAGCGCCTTGCGCAGCCCGGCGATCTGGCTTTTGGCCGGGTAGCCGAGCTCGACGTCGAAGGCCACGTCGCCACCTTCGATGCGCAGGTTCTTGAGCTGGCGCGTGCTGACGAAGTCGGTGCCGGTGTTCGGGTCGATGACGGTCTTGAGCGCGTCGAGCACGACGGCGTCGGTGAGAGCGGGCATGGTGGCCTTGATGGGAGCTGGGCAGGAAGGTGAGCGCGCAAGTCTAGCGGCAGGCCGATACCCCTCGTCACGGGCGGCTCCAAAAGCGCGCAAGAATGCCGGCCATGCAAAGACGCACCCTCCTTCGCACCGCCGCAGCGCTCGGCGCCGGCAGCTTTTTCTGGCCACTCGGGCAGGCGAGCGCGCTGAAGCCGCTCGGCAAGCCGCAGCCCTTCGATCTGGCCTGGCTCAAGGGCCACGCCCGCGCGTTGTCCGGCAACCCTTGGCAGGCGCCAGCTAACCAGCTGCCGGCGGCCGTCGCCGCGCTGACCTGGGACCAGTACCAGGCGATCCGCTTCAAGCCCGAGCACGCGCTGTGGGCCGACGACAAGCTGCGCTTCAAGCTCGAGCTCTTTCACCTCGGGTTGTTCTTCAAGCGCCCGGTGCATATGTTCGAGGTCGCGAACGGTCAGGCGCTGCAACTCGCCTACAACCCGGCGATGTTCGACTACGGCAAGAGCGGCCTCGACGGCAAACGTCAGCCGGCCGACCTCGGCTTCGCGGGCTTTCGCTTCAAGTTCCACCTCGCGCCGGAGTTCGACATCGCCGCATTTCTCGGCGCGAGCTACTTTCGCGCGACCAGCGGGACGCGCCAGTACGGCCTGTCGGCGCGCGGCCTCGCGATCGACACCGGCCTGCAGCGCGCCGAAGAGTTCCCCGAGTTCACGAGCTTCTGGTTCGAGCGCCCGGCGGCCGACTCGAACACGCTGGTCGTGTACGCGCTGCTCGATTCGCCCAGCGTCACCGGCGCCTACCGCTTCGCGATCACGCCGGGCGACACGACATTGATGGACGTCGACATCGCGCTCTACCCGCGCAAGGAGATCGAGCGCTTGGGCCTGGCGCCGCTGACCAGCATGTTCCAGGCCGGCGAGAACGACAGGCGCAAGGGCAACGACTGGCGGCCCGAGATCCACGACTCCGATGGCCTGGCGATCCACAACGGCAACGGCGAGTGGTTGTGGCGGCCGCTGCGCAACCCGGCCCACGTCAGCTTCAACGCCTTCGCCGACCGCAGCCCGCGCGGCTTCGGCCT
>JBBQKT010000227.1:0-5934 GCA_038327205.1 Burkholderiales bacterium
CGGCAAGACCAGCGACGCCACCCGCTTTGCTGCTGCAGTTGCCGCCTTCAACCGCATCGCCCAGTACGACGCCGCCATCAGCAACTACCTCAGCGCTGTGCAACCCGACGGGTCCTTGAGCGCCTACCCGGCGCAGATGAACAGCAGCTTCGTCAAGCTGCAAGACCTGCGCTACGGCGAGAACTCGCACCAGAGTGCCGCGCTCTACCGCGACCTGTTACCCGCGCCCGGCTCGCTGGTCACCGCCAAGCAATTGCAAGGCAAGGAGCTGAGCTACAACAACATCGCCGACGCAGACGCCGCCTGGGAATGCGTGAAGAGCTTCGACGCCAGCACGGCGGCCTGCGTGATCGTCAAACATGCCAACCCCTGCGGCGTGGCGGTCGGTGTCGACGCCGCCGAGGCCTATGCCAAGGCCTTCAAGACCGACCCCAACTCGGCCTTTGGCGGCATCATTGCCCTCAACCGCCCGGTTGACGCCGCCGCCGCCGCCCTGGTGGCCAAGCAGTTCGTTGAAGTACTGATGGCACCAAGCTTCACCCCCGAAGCGCTGGCGATCTTTGCTGCCAAGCCGAATGCCCGCCTGCTCGCCATCGAGTTGCCGAATGGCCAACTCGGCCGCAACAGCAGCGACAGCAAGCGCGTCGGCTCCGGCATGCTCTTGCAGACGGCCGATAACCTGACGCTGGACCCGGCGACGCTGAAAGTCGTCACCAGCCGCCAGCCGAGCCCGCAGGAAATGCAGGACCTGATGTTCGCCTGGACGGTGGCGCAATACGTCAAGAGCAATGCCATCGTCTTCTGCGCCGGTGGCATGACCTTGGGCGTCGGCGCCGGCCAAATGAGCCGTATCGACTCCGCCCGCATTGCCTCCATCAAGGCTGAGAACGCCGGCCTGTCCCTGGTCGGCTCGGCCGTCGCCAGCGACGCCTTCTTCCCGTTCCGGGATGGGCTGGATGTGGTGATCGATGCGGGTGCGGGCTGCGTGATCCAGCCGGGCGGCAGCGTTCGGGATGATGAAGTGATTGCGGCCGCGAACGAGCGCGGCATTGCCATGGTGTTCACCGGCGTGCGGCATTTCAGGCATTGAGGCCCGAATAGAGCCCTTCCTCTATCCCAGGGTCATCACGCTGGTTCTGCCCCCCGCTTGCCGTTAGCCTGAGAAGATAGGTAAAACGGAGACAAGCCGCATGAGCACCAGCACCAGCACCAGCACCAGCACACCGCAGTTCGACGAAAGCCACGACTACCTCATCATCGGCGGCGGGTCCGCCGGCTGCGCGCTGGCCGGGCGGCTCAGCGAAGACGCCAGCCTCAGCGTGGCGGTCATTGAGGCCGGGGGCAGCGGCGACAGCTGGGTGGTCAACACGCCCACGGCGGGGGTGTTCATGATCCCGACCAAGCTCAACAACTGGGCTTTCGAGACCGTGCCGCAAGCGGGCTTGAATGGCCGCCGTGGCTACCAGCCGCGCGGCAAGACCTTGGGCGGCTCGTCCGCCATCAACGCAATGGTCTATGTCCGTGGTGACCGCAGCGACTACGACCACTGGGCCAGCCTGGGCAATACCGGCTGGGCGTTCGACGACGTGCTGCCATTTTTCATCAAATCCGAGTGCAACGACACCTTCGGCGCGCCGCTGCACGGCCAAAGCGGGCCGCTGAAGGTCAGCCAGTTGCGCACCGACAACCCGTTCCAACAGCGCTGGCTGGCTGCCGCCCGCGAGCGGGGCCTGCCGATCACCGACGACTTCAATGGCGCGATCCAGGAGGGCGTGGGCATCTACCAGGTGACCCAGCATGAGGGCGAGCGCTGGAGCGCTGCACGCGGCTATCTGCGCCCCCATATGGACACACGGAAGAACCTCAGCGTGATGACCCACACGCAGGTTCAGCGCATCTTGTTCGAGGGCAAGCGGGCCGTCGGCATTGAGGTGATCAAAGGCGGGCAGATCCGCCGTCTGCAGGCGCGGCGCGAGGTGATCTTGTCGGCCGGGGCACTGCAATCGCCCCAGGTGCTGATGCTGTCGGGCGTCGGTGATGCGGCGGCGCTGCAACAGCTGGGCCTGCCGGTGGTCCACCACCTGCCAGGTGTGGGCGCCAACCTGCAAGACCACCCTGACTTCACTTTCGGCTACATCACCGACAGCCTGGACGCCGTGGGCATCTCACTGAAGGGCGGCGCGCGCACCCTGCGCGAGATCGGCCGCTACCGGCGCGAACGGCGCGGCATGATCACCAGCAATTTCGCCGAGGGCGGCGCCTTCCTGAAGACCCGGCCGGAGCTGGCGGCACCGAATGTGCAGCTGCACTTCGTCGTCGCCCTGGTGAAGAACCATGCCCGCGAACTGGGCCTCGGCCACGGCTTGTCGTGCCACGTCTGCCTGCTGCGCCCGGAGAGCCGTGGCAGCGTCAAACTGGCCAGCCGAGAGGTCGGTGCCGTGCCCCTGATCGACCCGGCGTTCTTGCAGGACAGCCGCGATGTGCAGCAGCTGATCGAGGGCTTCCGCCTGACCCGCGAGCTGATGCGCGCACCGGCCATGAAAGCCCATTGGACCCATGAGGCCTGGGGCAGCCAGGCCAATACCGATGCCGAAATCGAGGCCCTGCTGCGCCTGCGCGTGGACACCGTCTATCACCCGGTCGGCAGTTGCAAGATGGGCGTGGACGCGATGGCCGTGGTGGATCCACAACTGCGCGTGCACGGCATTGAAGGCCTGCGGGTGGTGGACGCCTCGATCATGCCCACCTTGATCGGCGGCAACACCAACGCCCCGTCGATGATGATTGCCGAGAAGGCCGCGCAGATGATCCGTGCCGGGCTGATTGAAGCAAGCGATGTGCGGCTGAGGGACACGGTGCCCGCCTGATAATCGGGGGCATGTACTTAGCCCACGCCGCAGGCCTGCTGCTCGCCGCCCTCGCAAGGCTCATCACCGGCACCCAGGGACACTGGAAAGGCTGCCCGCCCACGGCGGAGCAGCGCATCTATTTCGCCAATCACCAAAGCCACTTTGACCTGGTGCTGATCTGGGCGGCGCTGCCGCGCGAGTTGCGCGTCGTCACCCGCCCGATCGCGGCGCGTGACTACTGGACGACCGGCCGTTTCAAAAGCTGGCTGACCGCTGCGGTGTTCAACGCCATTTATGTCAGCCGCACCCGTGCCACGCCCGATGACGATCCGCTCGAGCCCCTGGTTGATGCCTTGCAGAACGGCGATTCCTTGATTCTTTTCCCCGAAGGCACCCGCTCCAACAAGGGCGAGCCGCAGGCCTTCAAGGCCGGGCTTTTCCATTTGGCAGAACAGTTCCCGGACGTCGATCTGATCCCGACCTGGATCGACAACGTCCAGCGGGTGATGCCCAAGGGCGAGGTCGTGCCGGTGCCGATCCTGTGCACCGTCACTTTCGGCGCACCGTTGAAGCTGCTGCCGGGTGAGGACAAGCGGGCTTTCCTCGACCGTGCCCGCGCGGCGGTGCTGGCCCAGCGTCCCGTGGCGGAGCGCGTGACATGAGCCCGGAGCGCAGCGCTTGAACGCCCTGAACCAAGCTTTGGCGAGCCTGACGGCGCTGGGCAAGCTGAGCGCCAGCGAGCAGGTGGCCCTGCTCTTCCTGAGCTTGTTCGGCTTGCTGACGCTGATCACTGCCGCTGGCCTGTTGTTCTCGCTGCGTGAACGGCCCGAGCCGCTGAGCGGCGCGACGCAGCGGAACTGGGAACAGTTCCGGCGTGACCTGACTGCCACCTGGTGGGGGGCCTGCCTGTTCTGGGCTGCCTGGATTTCCGGGCCGGTCGGCGCCACGGTGCTGTTCGGCGTGTTCTCGTTCTTGGCGCTGCGCGAGTTCATCACCCTGATGCATACCCGCCGCGCCGACCATCGCACCCTGATCCTTGCTTTCTTCGTGCTGCTGCCGCTGCAGTATGTGCTGGTGGGCACACGCGCGTTCGACCTGTTCAGCGTGCTGATCCCGGTCTACGGCTTCCTGGTCATCCCGGTGGTGAGCGCGTTTTCCGACGACCCGGAACGCTTTTTGGAGCGCAACGCCAAGATTCAGTGGGGCATCATGGTCTGCGTTTACGGCCTGTCGCATGCGCCTGCCTTGCTGCTGCTGGACTTCAAGGGCTATCAGGGGCGTGGTGCCTTTTTGCTGTTCTTCCTGGTGATGGTGGTCAGCGTCGCGCAGATCGTCCAGGAGGTTGCCAGCCGAAGCCTGCGGCGTCGGCCGCTGGCCCGCCACATCAGCCGCAGTTTCTCGCTGCGCGCCTGGGGGCTGGGCCTGCTGGGCGCGGCCGCCACCGGGCTGCTGCTGTTCTGGATCACGCCGTTCACCGTGCTGCAAGCGGTCGTCGCTGCCGTCATCGCAGCCGGTTCGGGCACGATGGGCGGGCTGGTGATGAAGGCGCTGAAGCGCGACGCCGGTGTCGTCTACTGGGGCAACCGCAGTTCCATCACCGGCGCGGTCGGCTTGCTCGACCGGATTGCCGTGCTGTGTTTTGCTGCGCCGGTGTTCTTCCATTCGGTGCGCTGGTATTTCAAAGCATGAGGATCCTCGGCATCGATCCCGGCCTTCAGACGACGGGTTTTGGCGTCATTGAAGCCGATGGCCCGCGCCTGAGCTATGTGGCCAGCGGCACGATCAAGACCAGCGCGGTGGCCACCGGCAACCTGCCCGGCCGGCTGAAGATCATTTTTGACGGCGTGCGCGAGGTCATCGCCCGCTACCAGCCGAGCTGCGCCACGGTGGAGATCGTCTTCGTCAACGTCAACCCGCAATCGACCCTGCTGCTGGGCCAGGCACGCGGTGCGGCGCTGACCGCGCTCGTCTCCTGCGACCTGCTGGTCAGCGAGTACACCGCGCTGCAGATGAAGAAAGCCGTCGTCGGCCATGGCCACGCGAAAAAGGAACAGGTGCAGGCCATGGTGCAACGCCTGCTCACCCTGCCCGGCCTGCCCGGGCCGGACGCCGCCGATGCGCTAGGCCTGGCCATCATGCACGCCCATGCCAGCGTGTCGTTCGAGGCGATGAGCCGCAGCACGACCTTGCAGCGGCGGCAACATGCGCAGTTCAAGGGCGGAAGGACATACTGATCGCAATGAGCTTGTGCGCGGGAGCAGTCCGGCGGCACGCGTTGCTCCATGTCATTCCGCGCGCCCTAGCCGCTAGGGGCGCAGCTCCCTTCTTTACTTGCGCAAAACGCACCGCCGCACTACTCCTTCGGCCGTCCGCGTCCACTTGGACGTCGAACACCGCATATCGAGGGTCGGGCTGATGGGGCGATTTACGCAGGTCAAGGAGGAGCCCCAGCCGAAGGCCAGGGCGGGGGACACGGAGCAAATCGCCCCGTCAGCCCGATCCTTGCGCGAACGACAAAACCAGAGTCGTCAGATTGCCGCCTCGATTTTTCACACCCACCGCCTGAGGTTTTGACATGTTCGGTATCGCAGACCATGGCGCTTTCGTCGCCGCCATCATCATCTTTCTGATGATTCCGGGGCCGGGTAATCTGGCGCTGATCTCGTCCACCGGCAAGGGCGGGATCAAGGGCGGGCTGGCCGCCACCCTCGGGGTGATTCTGGGCGACCAGGTGTTGATGTGGGCGGCGGTGGCGGGCGTGGCGGCATTGCTGGCGGCTTATCCGACGGCGTTCGCGGCAGTGCAGTGGCTGGGCGCGGGCTATCTGGCCTGGCTGGGCGGCAAGATGCTGTTTGCCAAGCCGGGCGCCGGGCCGATTCTGAACATCCGGCCGCGGCAATACCTGCAGCAGGCCTTCCTCATCACCCTGCTCAACCCCAAGGCCATCGTGTTCTACATGGCCTTCTTCCCGCTTTTTGTCGACCCGACCCAGCACCAGGGCTTGCCCACTTTTGCGGCGATGGCAGTGACGATTGCGGCACTGACCTTCGCCTATGGGCTGATCGTCACTTTGCTGACCCACCAT
>JBBQKT010000228.1:0-5918 GCA_038327205.1 Burkholderiales bacterium
CCGGCGCGCTGTATCACGTGACCTCTCGGGGTGACCGGCGGGAAGACATCTTTGTTGACGATACCGACAGAGCACGCCTGCTGGCGGTGGTGGCACAAGGCCTGGCGCGGTTCGATGCGCAGTTGTTAGCCTACTGCTTGATGAGCAACCATTACCACTTTGTGTTGCACACCCGGCAGGGCAAGTTGTCCGCGTTGATGCGCCATATCAACGGCGTCTATACGCAGGCCTTCAATCGCCGACACGGCAAAGTGGGGCGTCTGCTGCAGGGGCGCTTCAAGGCCATCTTGGTTGATCGGGACGCTTACCTGTTGGAGGTCTGCCGGTATGTCGAGCTCAACCCGGTGGGCGCCGGCATGGTGGCGAGTGCCGTCGACTGGCCGTGGTCAAGCTACCGGGCGCATGTGGGTGCGGCGGAAGTGCCGGCTTGGCTGGGCAGCGGCGAATTGCACGGCTACTTGTTGGCGCGCGACGTTGAGTCTGCGGTCGACCTTGCTCATGCTCGGCGCGCCTACGCCGATCTCGTGCAAGCCGGCCACGGCGTCTCCCTCTGGACCGAAGCCTTGAATCGCCAGATCTACCTGGGTGACGACGAGTTCGTGCAGCGCGTGCTGGATGCCGCATTGCCGAGCGCGAAACAAGCCCAGTCGGTGCCCAAAGTGCAGCGCAGCTCGACCTTGACGCTTGCGCAGTGGCTTGCCCACTGCGAGAGCCGCGACGAAGCCTTATACAAAGCCCACTGTGAAAGCGGGCTGACGCTGACGGCGATGGCCAAAGACCTCGGCCTGACGCCCGCGCGGGTGGGGCAGTTGGTGGCGAGGGCGGAGCGGAAGAAGTTGGCGCAAGGGGTTTAGTTTTTAGACCTGACCCCGAGCCTCTGCGCCCGGGTTGAGTCGATCCAATCAGGCGCGCCGGCGCACAACGGCACCTATGGCAAGCAGGCCCAGCGCCATCAACAGGTAGGTCGATGGTTCGGGCACCGGCGGCGTGTAAAAGATGCTCAAGCTGCCCTGGTTGACGTTGATGCCCACGGGCGGCACCGCATATGCCAGGTAAGCCGTGACATAGACCGTGGTCTGGTTGGTGACAAAGGCGGCCCCGCTGCCAAATGGGCCGCCGACACCATCCGGACCGCCCCATGATCCCGACGCTGGACCGAAGGTGCCCGCGCCTGCATCAATGCTCGGGCTCCAATCGAGGGAGGCCGTCTGGAACGATTTCTCGCTGTTCACCGACAGCACGAACTCACGCAGCCAACTGTCGCCGGCGGTCGAGAATTGCAGCCCGTTGTAGTCGAAGCCGTACACCGTGGACCCAAGCGGCAAAGCCACGAAAGCCTCTGAGTTGCCGGTGAGTGCGAAACCGTCAACGGCCTGCCAACCCGACAGGTTCACGACCGCCGAAGCAGCCTGCGCCGCCATTGCGGACAAGGCCAAAGCGCTGGCAATCAAGGCGACGCGGCTGGCTTTTGAAAATCTCATGGTTGATCTCTCTTGCTGGGGTCTGGAGGGATGCGGCCGGGCACAGCGTCCCGACCTCGTTGGTAGACCGATTGGCCATCGCGGCAAGCCAATCGCGGCGGTCACTGCGACCACCAAGGAAGTCCGGTCGCGGTCAGAACGCTTCGATCAGCCGAATCACCCGGACGTTCGGATCAACGCGGATCTCGGCGTCGGTGAACGGCATCGTCACCCAACCGTAATTCGAGAACAACTGGGTCATGTTGGCGAAGTTCGGATTGGCCGGGTCGGACGACTGCGAGTAGGTGACCACCGCACGCGCCACTGGCGCGCCATTGGCAAACGTCACGGCCTGGATGTAGCTTGAGCCGCCACCGATGGGCGTGTAGCCGATGTTGGCCATCAATGGCCCCGGGACGATGGCGTTGTAGACGCCCGAGGTGCCCGATCCGCCGTGGATCGGCAAGGCCACGCCATTGCGCACGTCGAATTGCACCTGGCCCCAGGGGCGAGTCAACGGTATGCCATTGTCCGAGAAGTATTTCGCGGTGTAGGCCAGTTCACCCATCACGCGGTTGATGACGCTGGCATTGCCGCTGTTCAGGCCGCGCGGCGTGTTGGCGGGGTCGGCTGCGCTGAATGGCACGCTGTAGAGCACGCTTGACACCGACGGCAAGCCCGCCGAAGCGCTGCCACTCAGGCGCCGCCAGAACTCGGTCCAGACATGGGCGCCGACGCTGGTGGTGTTGTTGCGCCGGTCCCAGGCTGCCAGCACGTTGCAGGCGGGCGCCACGTTGACGACGACCGGGCCGTTGATCGTTACATCATTGTTCTGCGACCCGCACAGTGCCAGCACGCCGTCCAACATGATCTCGGCGCTGTAGTGCCGGTTGCGGTACAGCATGTCCTGCAGCCACTGGCGGTTGAAGGCCGTGCCGCCGGACAGGCCGTCGCCGGCCTGCCGGTCGACGATCTGCTTGATGCCCAGCCGGGTACGCAGGCTTTGCGCCGTACCCTCGTCGGCGCCGATGATCTTCGAGTAACCGGTCAACGGCGCATTGGGATTGCTCAGCCAGTAGCTGTCGTTGCTGTTCTGCACGTAGTCGCGCCGTTGCAGCCCGGGCATGCTGGCGCCGCCGAAGATGCCGGGTTCGGGCGAGTCGGCATCGGTGCCGGGGTTGCAGGCCGAGGTCGAACCGTCGAGCGCGTACAGGCGCGATGCCGCAAGCGCCTGTGCCGTACCGGCCTTGGTGCAGGCGGCCAGCTTGGCATTGGTCACGTTGGGCATCGACCCAATGTCGGCGTAGAAAGCCTTGCCCGCACTGTCAACGGCAATGGTGTTCACCCACGGCATACCGGCTTGGGTGCGAAGGATCGACTCGAACTCGTCGATGTTGCGCGCCATGCCCATGTCACGGTACTGGCGGAAGGCGCGCGCATTCTCCAGGTTGACGTCGGTCAGCGCCCAAGCACGTGTCGTTGTCCAGGGCGTGGCGGCGGCGCCTGCGGGCAGCAGCACCGGCCCGAACTGGGTCATGTAGAAGGTGTGGCTGGTCGGCAGGACGGTGCTGCCATCGGCCTGCAGCACGTCCACCGAGACCATCTCGGGCGTCATCGCAACCGCCTGGCCGTCGAACATGTATGAAGTGGGGTTGCTCGGCACGATGCTCAGTTCGCGCAGGATGAAGCGGCGCGCTGTCGAGACGGTGTGCGTCCAGGCCAGGTTCTTGTTGAAGCCGAAGTTCACCAGCGGGAAGCCGTAAATCGACGCACCCATGACGTCGTAGACACCCGGAATCGTCATGTGCACCGCGTAGAAGCGCTCGATGCCGTACCAGGGAAAGTGCGGGTTACCCAGCAAGGCGCCGGCGCCACCCGTCAGATCGCCCCCCAGGCCGACGGCGTTGCTGCCGAAGCGCTCGACGTCGAAGTTCGGCAGGTCGGCGGCGTTGATTGCAGGCAACGCTGCGGCGGTCTGGATGTCGTCGGACGTGAGCGGCCCGGCCTGCGCCACGGCAGCAGCCGGCGGCACAGCGGCGACCAACTGACCCACGAAATTGCCGGTGCTGGCGCGCACCAGCAGCTTGCGCAGCACCTTCATCGCGTCCTTGCCGGTGATGGGCTGCACCCAAGGCTGGCTGCGGCAATCGGCCGGCAATGCCGCTGAACCGGTGTCGCGCAAATAGCGGTTGTAGCCATCGGCATAGCCGGTCAACAGATCACGCGTCTGCTGGTCCACGGCCAACCAGGCGGCGTTCACGCGTGCCGTGGAATTGACCATCTTGTAGACCCTGTCGGTGCTCAGCGCCGAACCGCCAAACCAGCGTGACTGCGTGCCCGATGCGGCCAGCACCTCGCGCGCCAGCAAACAGAAATTGTCCTGTGAAAAAGCGTAGCCGTAGCCATAGCCCATGCTGGCCCAGTCGGCGGCCCGAATGTGCGGGATGCCGTAGCTGGTGCGTGTCACCTGCGCCTGGTACTTCAAGGCCTTCTGGGCGTGGCCGTTGGTGGTCGACAGGACAGAGAGCGTCGCAGCGCAAGCGACGACGAGAGGACGAATTCGCATAGTGTCTCCGGGTGAAGGCGGCATCTTCTGCGGTGGCCTTGTGAATGCCCCACTCGCATGCCGGCCGAATCTAGCCCAAGCCTTTCACTTTGTGTAGCGGTGCAATCCAGCCCCGACCCAGCGCGCCGAAGCCGGATTGGGCCGCCACCCATGGCAGCAGGCGCGCCCTGTCTCCCAGGAGAATGGGGCCAGCACTGCCTGTCCGGGGCAAGGTCGGCGAAAGCGCATTGCGGTTAACCCACCCCGCAGATCGAGGGGTGTCTAGGAGCCTGCCGGACTTGGGGATGGGCACGCGGGTCGCTTTGTCACGCCTCGCGCTGCTGAACGGCCGTGTGCTGGGTCTGCCCATCGTGCGGCGACTAGCGCTGGTGATGAGGGCAGCAACATCACATCGACGCTGACGCGCGCGCTGCTAAGGTGTCACCCATGACCTTGCACAAACCCGACCCGACCCTGTTTTCACCGCCTTCCGATGCTGTGCCTGGCCGTGCGCCAATCGTGGTGGTCGGTGCCGGCTTATCCGGCCTGGTGGCTGCCTACCTGCTGGAACGCGCAGGTAGGGACGTGATCTTGATCGAAGCCCGCAAGCGCATCGGTGGACGCGTGCTCGGCTGGTCCACCCGCTTGGCTGCACACCGCTTCGACCTTGGCCCGGCATGGGTCTGGCCGCAAGCCAATCCGCGTCTCGCCGCTTGGCTCAGCGGGCTGGGCCTGACCCTGTTCGAGCAGTACGAACAGGGTGCCGGTCTGGTTGAACTGCCATCGCAGGCCGTACGCCGCCATTCGACCGGCTTCGCGCAGCAGCCACCCTCGATGCGCGTCGTCGGCGGCATGGCTTGCCTGATCGACGCCTTGCACGCGGGGCTGGGGCGCACCAACCTGCTGCTCGATACCCGCGTGCGTGCCCTCAAGGCAGGCCCGGCAGGCCTGGCCGGCCCGGGCGGCACGGTCGGCATCGAGTTTGAACGCGGCGCTCAAGTCGAGACACTGCAAGCGTCTTCAGTGATCCTGGCCTTGCCGCCAAGGCTGCTGGCCTCGGCGCTGCGCTGGTCACCGTCGCTGCCGTCTGAGGTGCTGGAGCGCTGGGCTGCCACCCCCACCTGGATGGCTGGCCACGCCAAGCTGCTGGCGGTCTACCAAACACCGTTCTGGCGTGCGGCCGGCCTGTCGGGCAGCGCCGTCAGTCAGGCCGGGCCATTGGCTGAAATCCACGATGCCAGCGACGCCGAGGGTCAGCAGGCCGCGCTGTTCGGCTTCGTCGGCGTGCCCGCGATGCAACGGCGCCGCATCGGGCAGCCGGCCCTGATCGAGGCCGCCCTGGCTCAGCTCGCCAGGCTCTTCGGCCCAGCGGCCCTTCAGCCGCTGGCGGTGCATGTGCAGGACTGGGCGGACGAGGTCGAGACCGCAACCCATCCCGACATGCAGCCAGCCACAGCGCACCCCGCTCCGATCGCCACGGCCCTGCCAGCGCCCTGGCACGCTCGTGTTCATCTCGCGGGCAGCGAGTTTGCGCCGGACTTTCCGGGCTATCTCGAAGGCGCGGTGCTTGCGGCCGAGCGGGCCGTTCAGGCACAACAACTCGGGCGCCCCTTGCTGCCCAGCGGATGAGATCGGCTGCTACAACTGCCGCTCGTTCGCCGCTCTCAGAGCCGCCTGTCTTGATACCGCCTGGGTCAGCGCGCGGGCAGCCCGATTCCGCGGGTCTGCAATACCTGCCCGAGCTGCTGCTGCAGGCCGATGCTGCATTGGGCACCGGGAATTCAGGGTCAGGTCTCAATCTTTAAGCCCCTCCGCCATATCCCGCTCCGCCCGAGCGACAAGCTGGCTCTCACCCGGGCCGCCGTCAGGCGCAGTTCAGCAGTTAGCGCCGTCATCGTCAGGTCGCTTTCGGT
>JBBQKT010000229.1:0-5907 GCA_038327205.1 Burkholderiales bacterium
TCGCCGCCGAGCACGAACTTGCCGCCGTCGGGCGTGTAGAGGCCGGTGATGACGTTGAAGAAGGTCGTCTTGCCCGCACCGTTCGGGCCGATCAGGCCGTAAACCATGCCCTTGCTGATTTGCATATTGACGTCGGACAGCGCTTGCAGGCCGCCGAAGCGCTTGGACACACCGCTGACGTTCAGGACGATCTCTGTTGTGGGATTGCTCATTGTTTTTCTCCGCTCACTTCGGTGCCGGATTGGCCACCTTGCCGTGTTCCGGCGACGGCCACAGCCCGCGTGGGCGGATCAGCATGATGGAGATCATCGCCAGCGCCACCAGCAATTGCCGCAGGATGGACGCATCGAGCCGGCCGCCGGTCATGTCTTGCAGCGGCCCGGCCACATAGCGCAGCACCTCGGGCAAGGCCGACAGCAGCAGCGCGCCGAGAATCACGCCGGGGATGTGGCCGATGCCGCCCAGCACCACCATCGCAACGATCATCACCGACTCCTGCAGGCTGAACGATTCAGGGGACACAAAGCTCTGGAACGCGCCAAACATCGTGCCCGCCACCCCGCCAAAGGTGGCACCCATGCCAAAGGCCAACAGCTTCAGGTTGCGGGTGTTGATGCCCATCGCCTTGGCGGCGATTTCGTCCTCGCGGATGGCCATCCAGGCGCGGCCGATGCGGGAGTTTTCCAGCCGGTAGCAGATGATGACGCTGAGCACGACCAGGGCCAGGAACAGGTAGTAATAGCGCGACACCGAGGGCAGCATGAAGCCGAACACCTCGCCCGATTCACCCAGGTTGAAGCCGAAGATGCTGATCGGGTCGATCTGCCCGATGCCGCGCGGGCCGTTGGTGACGTTGATCGGGTATTCGAGGTTGTTCAAGAACACCCGGATGATTTCGCCAAAGCCCAGGGTCACGATGGCCAGATAGTCACCGCGCAGCTTCAAGGTCGGCGCACCCAACATCACCCCGAAAAACCCGGCCAGCAGGGCGCCGGCCGGAATGATCAGCCACCAGGGCGAGTGCATGCCGTTTGGCAGCGCTGCGGCAATGGCCTCGAAGTTGTTGATCAGGTGCGGGCTGGCCAGCAGCGCAAACATGTACGCCCCGACGGCGTAAAACGCCACGTAGCCCAGGTCGAGCAGGCCCGCATAGCCCACCACGATGTTCAAGCCCAGGGCCAGCATCACATAGAGCAGGGCCAGGTCGATGATGCGCACCGGGCCGTTGCCCAGTTGCTGCGCAAACAGCGGCAGCACCAACAGGCCCAGGGCCGCCAGCGCGTAGAGGAAGAATTTTTTCTGTTGCATGGTGATCTCCTTCCTGGGGGTCAGGCGCGGTCTGCCACACGCTCGCCCAGCAAGCCCGAGGGCCGCAGGGTGAGCACCAGAATCAGCGCGACGAAGGCGAAGATGTCAGCGTAGTGGCTGCCCAGCACGCCGCCCGTCAAATCGCCCAAATAACCCGCACCAATCGCTTCGATCAGGCCCAGCAGCACACCGCCGACCATCGCACCGGCCAGGTTGCCGATGCCACCCAGCACCGCCGCCGTGAAGGCCTTCAGCCCGGGCATGAAGCCCATCGTGTGCTGCACCGTGCCGTAGTTGGCCGCCCACATCAGGCCCGCCACAGCGGCCAGGGCCGCCCCGATCACAAAGGTGGTGGAGATGATGAAGTCGGGCTTCACGCCCATCAGGCCGGCCACGCGCGGGTTCTCGGCGGTGGCGCGCATCGCGCGGCCCAGCTTGGTGTGATTGACCAGCCACATCAGGGTCGCCAGGATCACCACGGTGAGGCCCAGGATCAGGCACTGCGTCACCGTGATGACCGGCCCGCCGAGATCAATCGGCGTGGTCGGCAGCAACAGGGGAAAGGGCTTGGGGTTGGGCTTCCAGATGATCATGGCCAGCGTCTGCAGCAGCAGCGACACGCCCATGGCGGTGATCAACGGGGCCAATCGAGGTGCGTTGCGCAATGGCCGGTAAGCGATTTTTTCGACCGTGAAGTTCAGCACCACGCAGACGACGATGGCGCAGCCCAGGCCAATCAGCATCATCGACCAGCCCGGCAGGCCTGAATCGACCAGGCCTGTGACCACGGTCCAACTGACCAAGGCACCCACCATCAGGATCTCGCCGTGGGCGAAGTTAATGAGGTTGATGATGCCGTACACCATCGTGTAGCCCAGGGCCACCAGCGCGTACATGCTGCCGAGCACCAAGCCGTTGATGATTTGTTGAATGAATGTTTCCATAAGGCCCCGATATCCATTGTTGGAGCCTGGCCTGCGCCAGGTCGTGTCTTTCGGAGGCGCAACCTCCGTGCCAGTCTCGTCGTTTCAAGGGTATTCACTGACTGCAAGTCCCGCTGCGGAACGGGATGAGTTCTTGCAGCAGCAGTCAACGGCAATCTGGTCAGTGTCCAAGCCTTGCGGCTGGGCGGGAATCCGCACAAACCACCTCGACAAATGAGCGGTTCCTCGCCACGGATAAAAAACCCACCCGGCGGTGCCCGCAGTATCGGATCGCTTGGGCACACTACAGGCCCACGCCGCCCAACATGGTTCAAGCTTCAACCTCCCCTGCCGCCGAACGACGGATTCGCCTTGCCAGCCTCACACGATTCTCTCGTTGGCTTCGCCGCCCCGGATTCTTCCTCTACCTGACCGGTGGCTTGATGCTGCTGGGCCTGCTGCTGGGTCAGCGCCTGAGTGAGCGCTCTGGCATGGATCAACTGGCCGCGCTGGCCACCGAGCGGCTGGAGCTTTATGCCGCCAACCTGTCGGCCGAACTGGGCCGTCATGCCTATCTGCCGAGCCTGCTGGCGGCAGACGCCGGCGTGCAGGCGCTGCTGGACAAACCCGGCGACACCGAGCTGCGGCGCCTGACCAGCCAGGCGCTGGCGCGGGTCAATGTGCGCGCCGGCACCAATGATATTTTTGTGGTCGATGCGCAGGGCCAGCTGCTGGCCGGCAGCCGGTCGCTGCAGCCGCCGACTCGCCTGCGTGAGGCGCTGGCGCAAGACCTGCGCCAGTTCTTTGTCGCCAACGAAGACACCGGAACAGGCGCAGGCACCGGCAGCATCGATTTCTACATGCTGCATCCGCTGCGTCGACAGCAGCGCACCGTCGGCGCGGTTGTGCTCAAGCTCAACCTTGCACCGCTGGAGGCCACCTGGGTGGACCTGGGCCTGCGCTCCCAGCGCGAGCGCATCCTCGTGGCCGACGACCAGGGCGTGGTCATCATGAGTTCGGTGCAGGCCTGGAAATACGCGGTGCTCGACCGGGCAGACGCCGATCAGCGCCGCATGCTGCAGGCCAGTGGACGCTATCCGCGCGAGGTTGGCGCCGATCTGGGGCTGCTGCCGCAGCTCGAAAGCAGCAGCCAATTGGTCGACATGCCGCTGCCGGAGACCGGCAGCCTGCTCGCGCAGGAGCGCCAGTTGCGTCCGCTGGGTCTGCGGCTGCTGGCACTGTCCGACCTCAGTGAAGTGCGCCGCCAGGCGCGTCTGGCCGGCTGGAGTGGCGCAGCATTTGGCGCCAGCATCGGCTTGCTGGCGCTCTACCTGGCCTCGCGGCGGCGCGCGCTGCATCAGCTGTTCCAGGCCAAAACCGAACTGCAGGACGCCCATGGCCAGCTGGAGCGCATTGTCGACCGCCGCACAGCCGAGTTGCGCCAGGCCAACGAGTCGCTGAAGGTCCAGATTGCGCAGCGCCTGCAGACCGAGGGCGAACTGCTGCAGACCAGCAAGCTGGCCGTGCTGGGCCAAATGTCGGCCGGCCTGTCGCACGAGGTCAACCAGCCACTGACCGCCCTGCGCGCGCTGGCCCGCAACTCGCAGCGCCTGCTGGAAGCCGGCCGCACGCAGGCGGTGGCCGACAATCTGCAAAGCATGGACGAGATGGTCGAACGGATGGGCCAGATCACCCGCCAGCTGAAGAGCTTTGCGCGCAAGGCCGAGCAGATCGGCACCGCCGTCTCGCTGCTGGACTGCGTGCGCAATGCCCAGCTGCTGCTGGATCACCGGGCGCGCGGGATTGAGGTGCAGTACCTGATCGAGGTTGACCCCAGCCTGCGGGTGCTGGCCGAGGCGAACCGGCTGGAGCAGGTGCTGGTCAATCTGTTCGGCAATGCGATCGACGCGATGCAGCAGGAGCCGCTGCGCCGCCTGTCCGTGCGGACGCTCTCGCTGAACGAGCGCCACCGCGTGCTGGTGCAGGTGCAGGACAGCGGCATGGGTCTCAGCGAAGCCTTGCTGCCCCGCTTGTTCGAGCCGTTTTTTACTACCAAGCCAGCCGGCGAAGGCCTGGGCCTGGGCCTGGTGATCTCATCCAAGATCATCCATGAGTTCGGCGGCAGCCTGCGGGCCTGCCGCTTGGAGCAAGGCATGAGTTTTGAATTCGATCTCGCTGTCGAGCGCTGGAAATCCGAGGAGCATGTGCATGTTTGAAGGCTACAAGATCGTTTTCGTCGAGGACGATCTGCCGGTCAGGGCCAGCCTGACCCAGACCTTTGAGCTCGACGGTCTGAGCGTGCTGCCCTGCCGTTCGGCCGAAGAAGCCCTGCCCCATGTGCAGCCCGGTGCGCCCATCGTCGTCATCACTGATGTGCGCCTGCCCGGCATGGACGGCCGCGCGCTGCTGGCCCATGTGCTGGCCACCGATCCGGGCATCCCGGTGATCCTGATCACCGCGCATGGCGACGTCGCGATGGCCGTGCAGGCCATGCGCAGCGGTGCCTACGATTTCATCGAAAAGCCGTTCGCGCCCGAGCGCCTTCTGGACACCACCCGGCGCGCACTCGACCTGCGCATGCTGCGCCATTCGGCTGAGGCGCTGCGCACCCAGCTGCAGCGCGCCAGCGGCATCGAAGCGGCCCTGCTGGGCAAGTCGGTGGCCATGCAGCAGTTGCGCCGCCAGGTGTTGAATCTGGCCGGCACCTCGGCCGACGTGATGATCACCGGCGAGACCGGCACCGGCAAGGAGCTGGTAGCCCGCTGCCTGCACGACCAGAGTGCGCGGCGCGACCGCCACTTCGTCGCCATCAACTGCGGCGGCCTGCCCGAGGCGCTGTTCGAAAGCGAGCTGTTCGGCCACGAACCGGGGGCCTTCACCTCGGCCGCCAAGCGGCGCATTGGCAAGATCGAACATGCCAACGGCGGCACCCTGCTGCTCGACGAGATCGAGAGCATGCCGGTGACGCTGCAGATCAAGTTGCTGCGGGTGTTGCAGGAGCGGCGCATCGAGCGGCTTGGCTCCAACGAGGAGCTGCCGATCAATGTGCGTTTCATCGCCGCCAGCAAGGCCGACCTGCGTGAGCTGGGCGAGCGCGGGCAGTTCCGCAGCGACCTCTACTACCGCCTCAACCTCGCCACCCTGCAACTGCCACCGCTGCGCGAGCGGCGCGAGGACATCCCGCTGCTGTTCGAGCACTTCGTCGTGCAGGCCTGCGTACGCTACGAGCGCGCTGCGCCCGAGCTGACCCCCGACAAGCTGCGTGAACTGATGGCCCACGACTGGCCCGGCAATGTGCGCGAGATCCGCAACGCGGCCGACCGCTTCGTGCTGGCGCTGGACGACCTGGACAGCAGCGCCGCGCTACAAAGCGCCCCGCACCTGAACCTGGCGCGCCAGATGGACCAGATTGAAAAAGTGCTGATTGAGCAGGCGCTGCGGCGCACCCAGGGCAAGGTGCCCGCCGCGATGGAACTGCTGGGCACGCCGCGCAAGACGCTGTATGACAAGCTGAATCGGCATGGGATTCAGCTGGAAAACTTCCGCTGAGGGGCTGACTCGATGAAGCCAGCTGCCTTGCTCGCGCCCAGCAATGCGCGGGGCGGCTAGCGCCCCATGATCACTGCGGCGACGAGGCCGGCGCTTGCACCGGCGGCGGCGCAACTTCAACGGGTGG
>JBBQKT010000230.1:0-5853 GCA_038327205.1 Burkholderiales bacterium
CCGCCCGGCGATGCGCGGGTTCAGGCCGATCCACACGCCCACCGGCACCCAGATCAGCGAGGCGACCGCGATCAAGATCAGCACCCGCGCCAGGGTGTAGAGCCCCAGCACGAAGACATGGGTGGCCTCGCGCCAGCCGACCTCGGCAAAGATGAACACACTCAGCCGCCAGAGCGCGAATATCACGGCCGCGGCCAGCACCGCGTCCCAGGCGCGGGCCCAGAGCGGGTTGCCGGGCTGCGGCCGGGCGCGGATTGAGCTGCCATCGAAATCGCGCCGAAACCAGCCGAAGCTGCGGCTCAAGGCCGCGTCCGGCAAGGCGGCCAATTTCTGCAGCACCACGGTGCGGCGCAGCCAGGTCAGCAGCCATGAGGTCGGCGCGTTTTCACTGCCCGATTCTTCGAAGCGGAACTTGTCGGCCCAGGCCAGCAGCGGGCGGAAAAACAGCTGGTCGTACAGCAGGATGCAGATCAGCATACCGAGGATGGCCCAACCGATGGCGGCCATGTCCTTGGCGGCAATCGCCATCGCGATGTAGGAGCCGACACCGGGCAGCTTGATGTCCTGGTTGGCGACCGAAATCGCTTCTGAAGCGACGACGAAAAACCAGCCGCCGGACATGCTCATCATCATGTTCCACAGCAGGCCCGGCATCGCGAACGGCAGCTCCAGCCGCCAAAAGCGCTGCCAGCCCGAGAGCTGAAACACCCGCGCTGCCTCCTGCAATTCAGCCGGCACCGTGCGCAGCGACTGATACAGGCTGAAGGCCATGTTCCAGGCCTGCGAGGTAAAAATCGCAAAGATCGCCGCGCACTCGACACCCAGCAGGCTGCCCGGAAACAGCGCGATGAAGCCGGTCACCGTGATCGACAGAAAACCGAGGATCGGGATCGACTGCAGGATGTCCAGCAATGGCACCAACACCTTCTCCGCCGCCCTGAACTTGGCCGCCAGCGCCGCGAACACGCAGGCAAAAATCAGCGAGGCGCCCAGCGCCAAAAACATCCGCAAGGTGGTGCGCAGCAGGTAGTACGGCAGCACCAGCGGATCCAGGCTGATCGGCAGCGATTCGCCCACATGAAAGGGCTGCGCCATCTGCGAGGCAGCCAGGGCCAGCAGGCTCAAACCGGCCAGCACCAAAGGCAGCAAAGCCCAATCCCAGCGATTGCCCGTGGCTTCGACGACTTGGCGGGGGAAGAAGGACTTGGTGGTCATTGGGGCGGCACCAGAGGCGGGCGAAGGGCGAAAAACCTTGGATGCTAGCCCGGCGAGTCTGAGCAAAGCCTGACCGGCACGTTAAGGTTTTGTGACAGCTGGCGCAGGCGTTTGCGCCGTCGGCGGATGTTCTGCCCGCCAGTCAGCAGCCAACGCTGCCTCGGATTTCCCCGAGGTGCGTAAGCGCCCTTTTAGGCCTTGCCACTCGTTGCCTCGCAACCGCTGCACCAGCGACTGCTTCATGGGTTCGATGCCGCCACAGGCGACCGATGCTGCAGTCTCAATCGACGCGTTCAGCTCAATGTTGTCAAATTGTCGGGCCGCCATCAGGGTCTGCTCACGGGCCTGCCAGGCCGGGTCCGGTGGCCGCTTCTGCTTCGCGATCTTGACGGCAAAAATAGCATCGAGCATGTTGTCGGCACGGGCCCATAACTGCTCTGCTGCCAGCGCACAGGATTGCTGCCGATTGGCATCTTGCAGTTCGGAGTTACACCATGTGCTGAGGGCGCTTGCGTTGGCACCCGACCACCCAAAAACGATGCTGCCAAGCTCAGTCATTTCCACCGCCATTTGCAGCCCGGCCTGATCGCTCTGCGGCAGGCTGAGCAGCAAACGCTGCATGTCCGTTCGGTACGAATCGGAACTTGTCGCCTGACCCACCCGATAGACCGCTTCAGCAAGGGCTTGCTCGTTGCGCGCCTTGCCAGCGCGGGCAGCTTCGCGGACCCAGGCCTGCATATTGCCGGGTTCGACCTGCGCCCAGCGCCCCACATTCAAGGTCGGACAACCGCCAGCTTCGAACTGGCACCGCTGCAGCGCGAGTGCGATCACAAAGCCATCTTTGCTGCTGCGCGCACGCTCGGTCAAACGGGCCATTGCGGCAGACGCCAGCTGACCGCCACTTCGGCTGAGTAAAAAGTCTGCCACTGCCAAAGACTGCTCGTCGCCACGCACCATCAGCGCTGAAGCCCAAGCCGCACGGGTTGCCTGGGTGGCCCGCTCAAAGCGCTGCCCGGCGGGCAAGGCGCTCAGTTTTTCAAGATAGTCAATGCCGATTGGGGCGGAGGAGGCATTGGCTTGCGCCTCCAATTCAAGGGCTTGCGCGTCGGGTGTCTCGGTACACCAGCGCGCATCGGCCAGACGCTCGGCCGACGGGTCGCTATTTTTTGAAGCGATGACTCGCGGCTCGTTGGCAGCCGATGCAGGCATGGGCACCTGCGCGGCTGCGGCGTTCAATGGCTGAGGCAACCCGACAACCTTCGCCAGCGCTGCTGGTTCTGATGCCGCACGGTCAAACCACCACAGCCCGACGGCCACTGCCGCAAGCGCGATGCCCCAAACCACCCGCGTCCTCACGCGCTACTGCTCGCCAAAGCCTCCCGCACCGCCGCAACCTGCCGCCGCGACACGGACAGCCATTCGTTGACATGGGCGATCCGCACTGCCCAGCCGTCACCGGATTCGGCCCCGTCGCTGCCAGCGCCATCCAGATCCCCAAAATCGGTGGGCGCGTGGCGCTGCAGTTCGCGAACCGCCGCCTTGGCCACCAAAGCGTTGCGATGAACGCGCAAGAAGCGCTCGCCCAGTCGTTGTTCATAGTCAGACAAGGCACCATCCATCACCAAGCTGTGGGTGGCCGTGCGCAGGGTCAGGTATTTCAGCTCGGCCTTCAAGTAGAGCACCTCAACGATGGGCACCCGCAGCAATCGACCGCGGTCGTTGACGACGATGACGCCCTCGCCGCCACCGCCACTGCCGTCCGCCGCATCCACACCCGGCACCAACGCTTGCTGCGACTGCGCCGCTGCGCGCTCGCTCAAGCGCTGAGCAACACGCACGAGCGTGGCTTGCAGGCGTTCACGGCGCACCGGCTTGGTCAGATAGTCCATCGCGTCCAGCTCGAAGGCGCGCAGTGCGTGGGTGGCATGGGCGGTGACGAAGACGATGGCGGGCGCCGGTGTGCTGCTGTCGGCGAGCGCCTTTTCGCGCAGGGTGTCGGCCAGTTGCAGGCCGTCGGGGCCGGGCATCTGCACATCGAGCAGGATCAGGTCACAGCCGTGGTCGCGCAGCCAGCTCTGCGCCTGCGAGGCAGTGCCCGCCTCGGCCACCACCTCGGCACGCGGGTCCACACAGGCTTCGAGCAGGCTGCGCAGGCGCAGGCGCGCCAGCGGTTCGTCGTCAACAAGCAAAACCTTCAACGCGGGCGTTGTCATGGCGTTCACCTCGGCAAGATGATGCGAACGCTGAAGCGCTCGGCTTCGGCGTTCAACTCGAAACGGGCGGCCACATCGTGCATCAGGCGCAGGCGCTGGCGCACATTGCGCAGCGCCAGGCCGTGGCCCGAGCTGCTGGCGGGCAGGCCGACGCTGTTGACCACGCGGATCTCCACCTCGCTGCCGCGCCGCACGGTGCTGACCTGCACATCGCCGCCCTCATCGTTTGGCTCCACCCCATGACGCACCGCGTTTTCAACCAAGGGTTGGAGCAGCAAGGGCGGCACCCGTGCCCGCCCGGCTGTCGGGTCGATCTGCCAATGAATGCGCAGCCGGCCGCCAAAGCGGATCTGCTCGATGGCGAGATAACGCCGCGCCAGTTCCACCTCTTCGTCAAGGCTGACCGCCGCCGTGGCATCGGCCAGCGCGACGCGGAACAGCTCGCTCAAATCTTCGAGCATGCCCTCGGCCTGCGCCGGGTCGACCCGCACCAGGGCGATGGCGCTGTTGAGCGTGTTGAACAAAAAATGCGGGCGGATGCGGGCCTGCAATTCAACCAATTGCGCCAGCGCATCGGCCGGGCGTTGTGAGCGTTCACGCAGCTTCAGCCAGGCCAGCAGCAGGGCCGCGGTGGCCGCACCGGCCAGGGCGATGCTGGCCAGCCGGAAGACCCCGCTGGGCGCCTCGCTGGCCAGGTTCAGCAACTGCCAGCCCAGCGAGGCGGTGACAGCGCCCAGCGGCAGCAGCAGCACCCATTGCACCGGCTCGGGCAGGCGGCCCAGCACGCGCCGCGCGGCGCAGACCAGCAGCAGCCACAGCAGCACGCCGAACATCGTCACCACCGTGCCGCTGGCCACATCCTGCGTCCATTGCCACAGGTTGCGCGTCGCCAAGGCCATGCCCAGCGCCAGCAATCCCTGCACGCCCAGCACCGCGCGCAGCACCAGGCCGACATGGCAGACATCGAACACCCGTTCGGGATCAAACAGCGGCTGCAAGGTGGCGTCGGCCTCGGCCGGCTTCGTCGCTGCAAAGCCAAGGATGCTGGTCAGGTTGGTGGAGTCGGACCAAACGCTGTGCTGCGGATCTCGCGGTGGTTTCATGGGCAGGGCTGCTCGATAGAATCCGGCTCATTGTGCGGCAGCCTGCCGCTGGTTCCAGCGCCTATGTCATCCTCCATTTCGAACGACCCGCTCGCCAACAAAGCCCAGGCCTGGTCCGCCTTGTTTTCAGAGCCGATGAGCGATCTGGTCAAGCGCTACACGGCCAGTGTCAATTTCGACCAGCGCCTGTGGGCCGCCGACATCGCCGGCGGCCTGGCCCATGCCGAGATGCTCTGCGCGCAGGGCATCATCACCGAGATCGATCACGCCGCCATCCAGACCGGCATGGCCCAGATCACCGCCGACATCGAGGCCGGCCGCTTCGAGTGGCAGCTCGATCTGGAAGACGTGCACCTGAATATCGAGGCGCGGCTGACCGCCCTGATCGGCATCGCCGGCAAGCGCCTGCACACCGGCCGCAGCCGCAATGACCAGGTCGCCACCGATGTGCGGCTGTGGCTGCGCGGCGAGATCGACGAGTTGGGCCTGCTGCTGACCGCCCTGCAGACCGCCCTGGTCGATGTGGCCGAGAAAAACGTCGAAGTCATCCTGCCCGGCTTCACCCATCTGCAGGTGGCGCAACCGGTCTCGTTTGGCCATCACCTGCTGGCCTACGTCGAGATGTTCGCGCGTGATGCCGAGCGGCTGGCCGATGTGCGCCGCCGCGTCAACCGCCTGCCGCTGGGCGCGGCGGCCCTGGCCGGCACCAGCTACCCGCTGGACCGTGAGCGAGTGGCACGCACGCTGGGGATGGAGGCCGTCTGCCAGAACAGCCTGGACGCGGTCAGCGACCGCGATTTCGCGATCGAGTTCACGGCCGCCGCCAGCCTGGTGATGATCCACATCTCACGGCTGTCCGAGGAGCTGATTTTGTGGATGAGCCAGAGCTTTGGCTTCATCGACCTGGCCGATAGGTTTTGCACCGGCTCGTCGATCATGCCGCAGAAGAAAAATCCCGATGTGCCCGAACTGGCGCGCGGCAAGACCGGCCGCGTGGTCGGCCATCTGATGGGCCTGATCACCCTGATGAAGGGCCAGCCCCTGGCCTACAACAAAGACAACCAGGAAGACAAGGAACCGCTGTTCGACACGGTCGACACCTTGAAGGACACCCTGCGCATCTTTGCCGAAATGATGGGCGGGCTGACCGTCAAACCGGAAGCGATGGAACGCGCCGCGCTGAAGGGCTACGCCACCGCCACCGACCTGGCCGACTACCTGGTCAAGCAAGGCCTGGCCTTCCGCGACGCGCATGAGATCGTGGCCCATGCGGTGAAAACAGCCATCGGCATGGGCGTCGATCTGTCCGCCCTGCCCTTGGC
>JBBQKT010000231.1:0-5851 GCA_038327205.1 Burkholderiales bacterium
TTGGCCAAAATCGTCGCCGCGCAGCTGGTTGAGCACAAGGACATAGCGCAGCCGACTGCCAAAGCGGTCGAGCAGCCGGGTCAGCAGGTCGACCGAGTCGCGGCCCGAATCCATCACATGCCAGTAGTTGACGACCACGCCCGACTCCTCGGCCAGCTCCAGCACGCCCGACTCGTCCATCCACTTGGCCAGCGGCTCATGGGTTTGCGCGGCCAGGTCCACCAGCACCCGCTGGCCCGGCGAGGCAATCGCACTCTCGAACACCCGGTCGAGTGCCTCGAAACTGTCGATCAGCACCGGCGAGGCAAAGCCCGCGTAAAAACGCAGCAACGCGCCGTGCGAGCGGTCGGTGTCGAAGCCGGTGAAGGGGATGTTGCGGTCGATGAAATATTGCGCCAGCAGCCGCGACACCAGCGATTTGCCCACCCCACCCTTCTCGCCGCCGATCAGGTGCAAGGTCGATGCCGAGGGCGACGGTGCGGCGGTTTCAGGTTCGATCATGGTGACGTTCATGGTGGCGGGGCGGATAGCGTTGGGATGGCTGCCATGGTAGTGCAGTGCAGCATCCGCACCGCGGGGGCACCGCGGGGGCACCGCGGGGGCACCATGGGGTCACAGCAACGATTCACTGTTTTTTAAAACAGTGATCTGACCGATACTTCGCCATGGCCAAAGAAAAATCCGTCTACACCTGCTCCGACTGTGGCGGCACCAGCCCGAAATGGCTGGGCAAATGTCCGGCTTGCGGTGCCTGGAACACCTTGGTGGAAGGCGTGGCCGATACGGCGGCGGCGGGCAAAAACCGCTATCAGTCACTCGCCAAGAGCCAGGTGGTGGCCACGCTCAGCGAAATTGAAGCGAGCGACTTCGAGCGCACGCCCACCGGCCAGGAAGAACTCGACCGGGTGCTCGGCGGCGGCATCGTGGCGGGCGGCGTGGTGCTGATCGGCGGTGACCCCGGCATCGGCAAATCGACCCTGCTGCTGCAGGCGATTGACGACCTGTCGGCACGGCTGCCGGTGCTCTACGTCACCGGCGAAGAATCGGGCGCGCAGATCGCCATGCGCTCGCGCCGCCTGGGCCTCAGCGGCAAAAAAGTACGCGTGCTGGCCGAGATCAATCTCGAAAAAATCCTGGCCACGCTGGATGCGGAGCAGCCGGCGTTCTGCGTGATCGACTCGATCCAGACCATGTATTCCGAACAGCTCAGCTCCGCGCCGGGCTCGGTGGCCCAGGTGCGTGAATGCGCCTCGCACCTGACGCGGCGGGCCAAGGCCAGTGGTTGCGCGATGGTGCTGGTGGGGCATGTGACCAAGGAAGGCGCCATCGCCGGGCCACGCGTGCTGGAGCACATTGTCGACACGGTGCTGTACTTTGAGGGCGACACGCACAGCAGCTTTCGCTTGGTGCGGGCGATCAAGAACCGCTTCGGCGCGGTGAATGAGATCGGCGTGTTTGCAATGACCGAAAAAGGTCTGAAGGGCGTGACCAACCCAAGCGCGATCTTTCTGTCCACCCACGGTGATCCGGTGCCCGGCTCCTGCGTGCTGGTGACCTTGGAAGGCACACGGCCGATGCTGGTGGAACTGCAGGCCCTGGTGGACAGTGGTGGCCCCAGCCCACGGCGCTTGAGCGTCGGCCTGGACCGCGACCGGCTGGCGATGCTGCTGGCCGTGCTGCACCGGCATGCGGGCGTGGCCACGTCCGACCAGGACGTGTTCATCAACGCGGTGGGCGGCGTGCGCATCAGCGAGCCGGCGGCCGACTTGGCCGTGATGCTGGCGATCCAAAGTTCGCTGCGCGGCCGGCCGCTGCCGAAAGGATTTTTTGCCTTTGGCGAGGTCGGTCTGGCCGGTGAAGTGCGGCCGGCACCGCGCGGCCAGGAGCGGCTGAAGGAGGCCGCCAAGCTGGGCTTCAGCGTGGCCGTGGTGCCCAAGGCAAACGCGCCCAAAAAGCCCATCGAGGGGCTGACGGTCCATGCCGTCGAGCGGATCGAAGAGGCGATGGATCTGGTCAGGGGTTTGTGATGTTGCCCATGGCGTGCCGCCCAGCGCGCTTGTTGGCATACATCGCGTCGTCGGCGGCCTTGGTCAAGCCGAGCTCGTCCGCCGCGTCGTCGGGATAAATCGCCAGCCCCAGCGAGCAGGTGATCTCAACCCGGTGGTCTGAAAATTCCATCGGCAGTGCCACCTGGTTAAAGATCTTGTCGGCCACCAACTGGGCGGTTTCTCGGCTGACCGGGCCGGTCAGCAGCACCACAAATTCATCGCCACCGATACGGCCCACGGTGTCGGTCTCGCGCACCGAGCTTTTGATGCGCCGGGCCACCGTTTGCAGCAACTGGTCGCCGACCGCGTGGCCGAACTGGTCGTTGATCGGTTTGAAGCGGTCGAGGTCGAGCAAGATCAGGCCAATGCTCACGCCGTAGCGACGCGCATTGGTCAGGGCGAAATGCAGGCGCTCGTCAAAGTGGGCGCGGTTGGCCAGTTCAGTCAGCGGGTCATGCAGGGCCATGAAACGCACGCGCTCTTCGCTGTGCCGCCGGGCATTGATGTCCGACAAGGTGCCAATCATGCGCAAGGGCCGCTGCCGACTGTCGCGCTCCACCACCGTGGCGCGCGCAAACACCCAGTTCCAACCGGCATGACTGTCGGGTTTGAAATCAGGGTTGCTGGCGTCCGCCACGCGGTACTCGCTGATGAGGTTGTTGCTGAAGCCGTCCAGGCAGCGCTGCAGCTCCACTTGAGCTCGGCTGCGATCTTCCGGGTGGATGCGAGACAGCCACTGACTCAACGTGGGCTCGTGCTGGCCCTGCGGCCAGCCGATCAAGGTCTTCCAGCGGGCCGAGCTGTTGATCGCCCCCGTCTTGGGCTGCATATCCCAAACGCCGTCGCCCGCGCCTTCCAGCGCGAATGACCAGCGCTGCTCGCTCTCGCGCAGCGCCTGCGTCATCCGCTCGGCCAGCGCTTGCGCCCGCTCACGCGCCGTGCCCAGCAAGCCGGCCAACAGCGCCAGCAACAGGCTGAATGAGCCGCCCATCGCCAGCACGACCTCCGGCGTCTCGATTCCAGCGCGGGCGGCGAAAGCGGCGCTGGCTTGCAGGGTCAGGGTCCAGGTATGGCCCCCGATCACCAAGTATTCACGCGCCTGCTGTTGTGGCGCCAAGGCGGTAACCTGGCTGCTGTTGGCACTGCGGTAAAGCACGGCAGCATCATCCAATTGCTGGCCGTCATACAAAGTCAGGGCCAGGCCGCGCGGCAAGCTGCCGTAAAGGCTGGCCATCAAATCCGGCGCCACCAGCGGCGCCACCACCCAGGCCTGCAATGCCGCGCGCCGGCTGGCAACGCTTCCCGGCGGCTGGTCGGACTGCGGCGTCCGGCCATAAACCGGCAGCACCATCACAAAGCCAGCTTGCACACCGAGTTGCAACTCACGCAGGTTCAGCTTGGCCGACAAGGCCATGCGGCCCGAATCTTCGGCCTGCATCAGGGCCTGTCGCAGCAGCGGCTGATCCCACAGGTCACGGCCCAACGCACCCGCATTGCTGGCGGTAGCCGGTTCGATGAGTTGCAACAGCACCTTCGGTTGCCCCGGGGTGCCGCCACGCCGAGCCAGCGCAATGCCTTGCAGCCCGGCGAAATCCGCCCCCAGCGGCAGCGCGCCGACATAGCGCTGCAAGGCGGCGGCTTCCAGCAAAGGCGTGGCGGCCAAAAGACCTTGCACCCCCTGCAGCAAATGCTCCTGGGCGGCCATGCGCAGCAGCATTTGCTGGCTGGCGTCGTTCAACGCCGCATCAAAGGCCAGGTGCTGGGAGCGGCTCTCTTCATCGCGCTCGCGTAGCCAAAGGGCTGTTGTCAATCCCAGCGAGGTCAGCAGCACCAGGACCGGCAACACGCGCCATCGCAGCCAATGAGCTTGCGGCCCCAGCGCACGCAGCACTTTGACGCGCAGGCCTTGGACGCTTGCTGGGATGCCGGGTGCCATGGCTTGCCATGCCTCGCTCAGGCCTGCCCTACAGGGCCGACACCATGGCGCGTGCCAGGTCGGGCTTGAAGTACTTTTCAAAGATCCGCTGCATCGTGCCGTCGCGCCGCATGGCTTCCACCAGGCCGCGCCATTTGCGCTGCTCGCTGTCGGGCAGGCTCTGGCGCGACATGATGAGGCCATGCGGTACCGGCCGGTCGCCAAACTCGATCACCTGCGTGGCCTCACGCAGCCGGGCCAGGGCGATGGCCGGCTCATCGAAGGGCTCAATGATCATGGCCTGCACCTGGCCGGCCAGCAGCGCGGTGAACAGCGCGGGCAGGCCGGACGATTGGGTCAAGCGGCGCTGCTCGGCCATCGAATCGACCAGCCGGTTGGCGCTGTCGCTGTAGCGGAAGCTGCGGATCACGCCCAGCTGCAGGCCCTTGTTGCGTTCAAAGTCGTCCAGGCTGGCTACCTTGGCATCACGGCGCACCAGCAGGTAGTACTTGTTGCTGAAATACCAGGCAAAGGCGGCGAATTTTTCGCGCTGCGGGGTGCTGATGCCGGACAGGCTGAAGTCGAGCGCGCCGTTCTCGATCAACTGCCAGATGCGCGCCCGCGGCAGCAGGGACACATGCACCTTGCAGCCGCTACGGCGGATCAGCTCGTCGGCCACGTCTTTGTCGATGCCGGTGTCGGTGTCAGCGGAATACAGCAGGCCGTGGTCGTGCAGGGCCAGGCTCAGGGGACGCGAACAATCGGGGCGCTGTTCACTGGTTTTGTCCGCTGCGTCGGCTTCAGCAACGGCAGCGCGGGCGGGCAAGACGGCGCAAGAAAGGGCGCAGGAAAGGACGCAGGAAAGGGCCATGCCCAGCGCGGTGCTCGAGCCATAACCCATCCATCGCCCGCCGAGTTTCCTCATGACTGCGTCCGATCACAAGCGTTTCATTTTTAACGGCAGCGCCCCGGTTCACGCACAATCCAGGCCCAATTCAATGCCTTCACCATGCCCAGTCCGACGTCCGCTCTCCCGCCAAGCATTGCACCACGTCCCGAGCCGCTGTACGACGCCGACAGGCAGACCGATCCAAAGGTCGGCCCATGAACCCCTGGTTCGGCATCGCCCTGGCCCTGGCCGCGTTTGCGGCGGGCTATGCCGGTTACGGCTGGCGTGGCCTGCTGCTGGCCGCCAGCGTGACGGCGTTCTGGCTGCTGTTGCAAGCTTCTCGCCTGCTGCGCGTGATGCGGGCGGCGGCCGAGGCGCCGGTCGGCCAGGTCGGCAGCGCGGTGATGCTGAATGCCAAGCTGCAAGTGGGCATGAAGCTCTCCACCCTGCTGCCCCTGACCCGCAGCCTGGGTAAAAAAGTCAGCGCCGAGCCAGAAATATTTGAATGGGCTGACGCCGGTGGCCTGCGCGTCGAAGTCGAGTTTCACGGTGGCAAGGTGACGCGCTGGACACTGCACCGGCCGGTCGATTCCGCCTCTTAAAATCACCCCACACTCAGGAGCTCAAGATGTCCATGGAAGACCGCGACGGCAAGATTTGGATGGACGGCCAATTGGTCGAATGGCGCGATGCCAAGATCCATGTGCTGAGCCACACCCTGCACTACGGCTGCGGCGCTTTTGAAGGCGTGCGCGCCTACAAAACCGACCAGGGCACGGCCATCTTCCGCCTCAAGGAGCACACCGAGCGGCTCTTCAACAGCGCCAAGATCCTGCGCATGAAGATCCCCTTCACCCACGCCGAGGTGGAAGAAGCGCAAAAGCAGGTCGTGCGCGAAAACAAGCTGGAAAGCTGCTACCTGCGCCCGCTGACCTGGATCGGCTCCGAGAAGCTGGGTGTCAGCCCCAAGGGCAACACCATCCACCTGATGGTGGCCGC
>JBBQKT010000232.1:0-5805 GCA_038327205.1 Burkholderiales bacterium
AGATCACGCGGCCGGGGCAAATCGATGACACGTTTGTGCAGCAGCCGACCAGGGCTTTTGCTCATCACATAGACGGTGTCGGCCAGGAACACGCTTTCGCGCAGATCATGGGTGACCAGGATCACATTGAACTGCTTGGCCGCCTGCAGATCGCGCAGGGTGCACCACAGCTCTTCGCGGGTGAAGGCATCGAGGGCGCCGAACGGTTCGTCGAGCAGCAGCAGCTGCGGTTCGTGGATGAGTGCGCGGCAGATGCTGGCCCGCTGCTGCATGCCGCCGGACAGCTCCCAGGGAAATTTGTCCGCGTAAGCGGCCAGTCCCACGCTGGCCAGCAGGTCGCGGGCGCGGGCTTCGAACTCCTTGCGCCTGGCGCGCATCTCGGACCTGAACGGTTCGACGATTTCAAGCGGCAGCATCACATTGGCCAGGGTCGTTCGCCAGGGCAGCAGGGACGAGGCCTGAAACGCCATGCCGCTGATCTTGAGCGGGCCGGTGACGAGTTGGCCATCGACATGAATATCGCCCCGGCTGGGTTTCTTCAAGCCGGTGGCCAACTTCATGAAGGTCGATTTGCCGCAGCCCGACGGCCCGACGATGGCGATGAATTCACCGCGTTCGAGTTGGAGGTTGATGTCTTCCACGGCAAATTTTCCGGCCGCGAGCAACTCTTCGTTGTAGGCGAGCCAGACGTTCTTGAAGTCCACAAAACTCATGTTCGCCCACCCTCTTGTGCCATTCCAGCGCAGGCTGGAATCCAGTCGTCGAACGCGCGGGGCGCATGACGAACGCCACGAGCCTGGATCCCAGCCTGCGCTGGGATGACGGGCAGCCGCGTCATTCCCGCGAAGGCGGGAATCCAGTCGTTGAACGCGCGGGGCGCATGACGAACATCACGAGCCTGGATCCCAGCCTGCGCTGGGATGACGGTCGCCCGCGTCATTCCCGCGAAGGCGGGAATCCAGTCGTTGAACATGCGGGATGCATGACGAACGCCACGAGCCTGGATCCCAGCCTGCGCTGGGATGACGGGCGGCTGCGTCATTCCCGCGAAGGCGGGAATCCAGTCGTTGAACATGCGGGGCGCATGACGAATGCCACGAGCCTGGATCCCAGGCTGCGCTGGGATGACGGGCAGCCGCGTCATTCCCGCGCAGGCGGGAATCCAGTCGTTGAACGCGCGGGATGCACGACTAACGCCACGAGCCTGGATCCCAGCCTGCGCTGGGATGACGGGCAGGGTGAGCGTGCCCGTCACTTCTTCACCGGCAGCACGTTCAGCTCCGCCTTGGTCGGCAGAAAGCTGCCGTTCCATACGGCATCCGGCTGCACCCGCGTCTTGGTCGCGTAGGCGTCGGAGATCTGGCTGGCCATCAGGGCCAGGCGCGGCGCGTTGATCTGGCCGAAGCCCTCGGCGCGGGCGTCGGGGCTGTTGATGACGGCGTCGATGGCCAGGCGCAGGCGGCGTTTTTCAAGTGCCTCGTTGATGATGGCGTCGCGCTGCTTGACGAAGGCGATGGCCGCGTCCGGTTGGGCCATCACGTCTTTCGCGCCCTTGGTGAAGGCCAGCAAAAACGCCTTGACCACCTCGGGGTGCTCCTTGATCAGTTTGGGGCTGGCGATGATGGCGTTGCCGTACAGCTTCACGCCGAAATCGGCATACGGAAAAATCTGCACCTCCTCGGCCTTGACGCCGCGCGCCTCCAAGTTCAGCAGCGAGGTGAACGAGAAACCGGTGATCGCATCGACATCACCGCGCATCAGCATCGTTTCGCGCAGCGATGGGTCCATGCTGGTCCAGGCCACCGCGCCGAGCTTGTTGGCCTGGGCAAAGATCGGGAAGCCACGCCGGCCGGCGTCGAACACCGGGGCGCCGAGCTTTTTGCCGGAGAGCGCGGCGACGGTCGTCAGCCCCGATTTTTTCAGGCTCAACACCGCCGCCGGCGTGTTGTTGTAGACCATCATCACGGCGACCGGCTTGCTCGGCGCATCCGGGTTGTTGGCATGGAACTCCATCAGCGCCGCCATGTCGGCAAAGCCCATGTCGTAGCTGCCCGAGGCGACCCGCGTGACCGCGCCGCCCGAGCCGTTGCCGGCGTCCACCATCACCTCAAGCTTGGCCTCCTTGAAATAGCCTTTGGCGACAGGCAGCAGGAACAGGGCTGCCGGGCCTTCAAAGCGCCAGTCGAGTTGGAACTTGATGGGGGTCAGGGCTTGGGCTTGGACGGTGCTTGCGGTGAACGCGAGCAAGGCCGTCAGGGCAGTAATGGCAGTCAGACAGGTGCGGCGCGAGCGGCAGAAGGGAATTCGGAGGGCAAGCGACACGGGTGACTCCAGGAGCTTTGACATAAAGATTGGATTTGCAACTTCCGTGCCTGCGATGGCGATTGCCAGGGTTGCACCCTAGCTGGCTGTGCCGAGCGACGACCGAGAATCCGGCCGATCAAAACAACAAGGGAGGCCGGACGTGTCTGAAGAGGTGTTGACTGAGCCGCTCCAACTGCCGGGCTTCTGGCGACGATTCATTGCGTTCATGCTCGACGGCCTGGTTCTCGGGCTTATCGGCATGGGTTTGGGTTTTTTTCTGGCCGATCAGTTCGTCGCCTGGGGCGCTTGGGGGCGGTTTTTCGGTTTCAGCATCGCGGCGGTTTACTTCGGCACCTTGAACAGCCGCCTCGGCAATGGCCAGACCGTAGGCAAGCGCCTGCTGCGCCTGCAGGTCGTGGGTCTGGACGGAGCGCTCTTGTCTCTTCCTCGGGCTTTGCTGCGCTTCTTGCCGCTGAGCCTGTGCTGGTTTCTCAACAACCTTCCGCTGCTGCCGAACGACCTGCCGTTGATCGCGACGTCGGCGTTGGCGATCCTGGTCTTCGGCGTTGGTCTGTGCCTGCCCTATCTGCTGATTTTCAATCGCCCCTCACGGCAATCGCTTCACGACCTGCTGGTCGGTTCCTGCGTGCGCAACCTTGACGAACCGTTGCCGCAGGCATGGCCGCCGGTGCGGAGACTCCATCTGGCCGTTTGTGGCGTGTTTTTGCTGACGGCTGGCCTGGCACCACTGCTGATGCGGCCGCTGGTGTCGTCGGCACCTTTTGCTGACCTGCTGAAGATCCAGCAGGCGGTCAGTGCCGAGCCCTGGGCCAGTCACGTGCAGGTCTACGTCGGGGAAGTGCGGAGCATGTCCACCCAGAACGGCAGCCAGGTGACGAAGTCCTTGCAGCTGACGGTCATGGTCAAGGATGGTGATATCGAGAACACGGGCCGAGCGCAGAAACTCGCCCGACTGGCGCTTGCCGCCGATGCCTCAATGGCGTCCCGCGATGTCGTCCGCATCACCTTCACCAGGGGATACGACATCGGCATTGCTTCGTTCTGGCGATCGCAGACTTTTGCCCATTCCCCGGCCGAATGGCTGGTGTTGCCTTGAAGGGGCTGGTCGCGCGTCAGCCACGAAGCAGATCGAATAAGGTTCGCGCCACCACCTTGGTCGCCCCGCGAAGGTCCGCCAGCACCAGATGCTCATCCGCCCGCTTCGCATTCGACTCCAGCACCGTGCGCGGCCCGGCGCCATAGATGGCTGAGGGAATGCCGCGTTCGCCGTACAGCCGTGCGTCGGTGTAGAGCGGCGTGCCTGAGGTGGGGATGGGCTCGCCGAACACCGCCGAACCGTGCTTTTGCAGCGCCGCGACCAGGGCCGCGTTACCGGGCAGCGGCTGCAGCGCCCGGGCCAGCAGCAGGCGTTTGATGTCGACCGAGATGCCGGGCTGAGTCGCTGCGGCCTCCGCAATCACCGTGCGAATGTTGGCCTCCACCGCCACCGGGTCTTCCTCGGGGATCATCCGGCGGTCGAGCTTGAAGCTGACCCTGCCGGGCACGACATTGGTGTTGCTGCCGCCTTCGATACGGCCGATGTTCAGGTACGGATGCGTGATGCCCGGCACAGCGGAAAACACGGTTTTGTAGATGGCGTTCTGGGCGTACAGCGCGTTCAGCACCGCCACCGCGCCTTGCAGCGCATCGACGCCGGTGTCAGGGATCGCGGCGTGCGCCATCTTGCCGTGCACGGTCACTTCCATTTGCAGGCAGCCGTTGTGCGCGGTGACGACCTGGTAGCTGAAGCCGGCGGCCAACAGCAGATCGGGCTTGGTCAGGCCCTGGGCCAGCAGCCAGCCGGGGCCCAACTCGCCGCCGAATTCTTCGTCGTAGGTGAAGTGCAACTCGACCCCACCTTTCAACGGCGCACCGAGCGATTCAAGGGCGCGCAAGGCGAAGGTGTAGCTGGCGAAATCACTCTTGCTGACGGCGGACGCACGGCCGTAGAGCTTGCCGTCCACCACGGATCCGCTGTAGGGGCCCTGCGTCCAGCCGTCGCCGGGCGGGACCACGTCGCCATGGGCATTCAGCGCAATCACCGGGCCGCCGGGTGCGTAGCTGCGGCGCACGATCAGGTTGGTGATGGACTGCATGCCCTGGGCGCGGACGTCGGCTTCGGGCACCGCATGCTTTTCAGCGCTCAGGCCCATCTCGGTCAGCAGTTCGGCGGTGCGCTCGGCATGCGGCGCGTTGTTGCCGGGCGGCGTGTCGGTGGGCACTTGCACGAGCGCCTGCAGAAAGGCGACTTCCTCGTCAAAGTGGGCATTGATCCAGGCGTCGAGTTGTTGATGATGAAAGTTCATGGCAGTGGTGGCTTGCAAAGACTGGATCCCCGCCGAAACGAGACTTGGGGAATGTCGAGATAGCGGCCCGTCATCCCCGCGAAGGCGGGGATCCAGGCGCGGCGGCGAGTTGTTCGAGCAAGTGCATGAAAGCCTGTACGCAAAGCTCAGCGTCGTCATTGCTGATCGACTCCAGCGGGTTGTGACTGATGCCCGAATTGCTGCCGCGCAGAAAAAGCATGGCCTGCGGCATCGCCTCGTGCAGCTTCATCGCGTCGTGCCCAGCGCCCGAGGGCAGGCGGAAGACCGGCAGGCCGACGGCGGCGACGGCGGCTTCCCAGCGCGCCTGCCAGCCGGGATCGCTGGGCGCGGCGTCGGCGGCCATCGTGCGGGTCAGCTTGTGTTGCAAGCCGCGTCTGGTGCAGATCACCTTCAGCGCGGCACGCACATCGGCGTCGAGCGCGTCGCGGGCGGTATTGGTGGTGGCACGCAGATCGAGGCTGAACTGGCAGCGGCCAGGGATGACGTTGATCGACCCGGCCGGCACATTGAGCATGCCGACCGTCGCGACGATATCGGGCACGGTCGAGCCACGCTGTTCGACGTAAAGAATCAGCTCGGCCACGGCGGCTGCGGCATCGCGGCGGCGGTCCATCGGCGTGGTGCCGGCGTGGGCGGCCTGGCCGATGACCTCGCCGACATAGCGAACGCTGCCGTTGATCGAAGTGACGACGCCCAGTGGCAGGTCGATCTCGTTCAAGACCGGGCCCTGCTCAATGTGGACTTCGACGAAGCCGAGGTAGTTCGCCGGATCGCGCTTCAAGGCCTTGATGGCGTCCATCGTGGCCGGAAGGCCAGCGGCATGCATTGCATGGGCCATCGTCATGCCGTCGGCATCAAGCTCGTCCAGCCAGGCCGGGTTGAAGGCGCCGGTCAGCGCGCCCGAACCCAGAAAGGTCGCCTTGTAGCGCTGGCCTTCTTCCTCGGCAAAGCCGATCACTTCGAGGCCGAAAGGCAGGCGGCGGCCTTCGGCGTGCAGCTCGCGCACGCAGGCCATCGGGGTGAAGATGCCCAGTCGGCCGTCGTATTTGCCACCGTTGCGGACGGTGTCGTAATGGGAGCCGGTGAGCAGCCTTTTCGGGCCTGTACCGTGATA
>JBBQKT010000233.1:0-5754 GCA_038327205.1 Burkholderiales bacterium
CCCATGCAGGCGCTCAAGACCGGATCTTGTAGCCGCGCCGCAGCAACTCCAGCGCCAGCGCCGCCAGCACGATGAAGCTGCTGCCGACCAAGGCCAAGCTGACCCAGGGCGACACATCGCTGACCCCAAAAAAGCCGCGCCTAAAGCCGTCGATCATGTAGAAAAACGGGTTCAGGTGGCTGATGATCTGCCAGACCTTGGGCAGGGAGCCGATCGAATAGAACACGCCGGACAGAAACGTCATCGGCATGATGATGAAGTTCTGAAAGGCGGCAATTTGGTCGAACTTCTCGGCCCACAGCCCGGCGATCAGCCCCAGGGTGCCCATGATGGCGGCGCCCAGCAGCGCAAAGGTGATGATCCACAGCGGATTGGCCAAGCCGGGCGGCGCGAACCAGAAGGTGACCAGCACGACCCCCAGGCCCACCACCAAACCGCGCACGATGGACGCGCCGACATAGGCGGCAAACCAGGCCCAGTGGGACAGCGGCGTGACCAGCAGGAACACCAGATTGCCGGAAATCTTGCTCTGGATCAGGCTCGATGAGCTGTTGGCAAAAGCATTCTGCAGAATGCTCATCATCACCAGGCCAGGGATCAGAAAGCTGGTGTAGCCGACCGTGCCGTAGACCTTGACGTGATCTTCCAGCACATGGCCGAAGATCAACAAATACAGCACGGAGGTCAGCACCGGCGCGCCGACGGTCTGGAAGCTGACCTTCCAGAAACGCAGGACTTCCTTGTAAAACAGCGTGCCAGCGCCTTGGAATGGCGCCCCTCGCCCGACGGGTACACCGGTCGATCCCCCGAGGGGATGCGGGCCGGCTTGGGAGCGGCCCGGCGCTCGGCCCGTCTCTGCGCCTTTCACGTCTGCGCTCATGCCGGAACTCCCTCATGCATGATTTCGAGAAAAACATCCTCAAGATCGGCACGGCCAATCTCCAGGTCCTCCACCGGGCAGGACGAAGCCCGCAGGGTCGCCAGAATCGACTCGATCTCGGCCGCGTCATGGGCCTTGATTTGCACGATGCGGCCGGTGATGCGGGCCTGCGGCAGCAACGCGGCAGGCAGGGCGGCATCGGTCTTGAAACGCAACATCGTGGACGCCCGCCCCTTCAGCAGCTCAGAGGTCGTGTCCAGCGCCACCACGCGGCCCTGCTTGAGCATCGCGATCCGTTGGCACAGCGCCTCGGCTTCTTCCAGATAGTGGGTCGTCAGCAGGACGGTGTGGCCTTCGCGGTTCAGGCGCGCAATGAACTGCCACAGGGTCTGGCGCAACTCCACATCGACGCCGGCCGTCGGTTCATCCAGCACGATGACCGGCGGGCGGTGCACCAGGGCCAGCGCCACCAGCACCCGGCGCTTCATGCCGCCGGACAGCTGCCGCATGTTCGCGTTGGCCTTGTCGGTGAGGCCGAGATTGGCCAGCAGCTCGTCAATCCAGGCGTCATTGTTCTTCACACCGAAATAGCCGCTCTGGATCTTCAAGGACTCCCGCACGCTGAAAAACGGGTCGAACACCAGTTCCTGCGGCACGATGCCCAGGGCGCGGCGGGCGGCGGCGTAGTCGCTCACCACGTCCTGGCCGTGCACCCGCACATGGCCGCCGCTGGCCTGGGCCAGACCGGCGAGGATGCTGATGAGACTGGTCTTGCCGGCGCCGTTGGGGCCGAGCAGACCGAAGAATTCGCCGGGGGCGATGTCGAAGCTGACCCCGTCAAGGGCCCTGACCTGGCCCCCGCGGTATGTTTTGCTGACGTTTTGAAAGGAGATCGCTGGGTGCATGGGGCGCGATTGTATGAAGCCACTCAAAAGCACGGATCTTGATGACAGAATGCCCCGAGAGACAGAGGAACAGCCACCCCGATGGTCACGACAAAAAAACCGCGCCGCACGGCGGAACGCATTCTTGAGGTCACGCTAGACCTGTTCAACCGCTTCGGTGAACCGAATGTGTCCACCACCCTGATCTCGGCCGAGTTGAGCATCAGCCCGGGCAATCTTTACTACCACTACCCCGCCAAAGACGAGCTGATCAACTCGCTGTTCAACCGCTATGAAAGCGAGCTGATGGCCTTGCTCGCCGCGGCCGACAACGTGCGCAATGTCGAAGACGCCTGGCTGTTCTTTCACATGCTTTACGAGCTGATCTGGAAGCACCGCTTTCTGTACCGTGACCTGAACGATCTGCTGTCAAAAAACCGGCGGTTGGAAACACATTTTCAAAGCGTGCTCGCCGCCAAGGGTCAGGCCATGCGCCATGTGCTGACCGGCTTGCAATATGGCGGCGTGCTGAAGATGGACGCCCGCGAAGCGGGGCCGGCGGCGAACTCGATGGTGGTGCTGCTCAGCTACTGGCTCAGTTTTGAGTACGTGCGCGACCCGCGCAACGCGCTGGAACCTGAACAGGCCGGCCCGGCCCTGATGCGCGGCGCCTTCCACGTCCTGAGCCTGCTCCTGCCCTATCTGGAGCCGGTGTCCAAGGACCATCTGTTCGCCCTGGCGGGCCACTATCAAACCCGTCAGTCAACCTGAAGGAGACAAAACCATGGCCAAGTGGACTGCATTCCCCTACGACAACACCGCCTTCCGCTACAGCGCGACCACGCTCAAAAAGCACTGGGCGCGCCTGCACACCGGCGACGCCGAGCCGCTGCCCAAAGAGCAGGCGGTGCTGAACGCATGGATCCTGTTCCACGCCGGCGAATTCGAGAAGGCCTATGAGGCCGGGCTGGCAGCAGGCGGAGCGGGCATCACCGTGGCCAACAAGGCACAGGCGATCTACGCCAACTATGTCGAGACGAAAGAAAAAATCAAACTCGAAATGTTCCTGGAGATCGCCGACCGCGCGGCCACCCAGCAAGGCGCCGAGCCGAAAAACCCCAACGCCTACTACTGGCAGGCCTATGCCATTGGCCGCTACGGTCAGGGCATCAGCGTGGCCAAGGCGCTGGCCCAGGGCCTTGGCAGCAAGGTCAAGAACGCGCTTGAAACCACCATCGCGCTGGCCCCCAGCCATGCCGACGCGCATATCGCCCTGGGTGCCTTCCACGCCGAGGTGATCGACAAGGTGGGCAAGCTGCTGGGCCGCACCCAAGGCGCCGACAGCGCCACCGGCCTGAAGATGTTCAGCCAGGCGCTGAAGCTCAACCCGACCAGCGCGATTGCCATGATCGAACGCGCCAACGGCCTGGTGATGCTGGAAGGCGACAAACGGATGAAGGAAGCCGAGGCGCTGTATGCCGACGCAGCCGCCTGCACACCGCTGGATGCGATGGAGTGTCTGGACGTGGAACTGGCACGCGAGGAACTGGAAGACTAGGTGTGAATCTTTAACGCTTCAGCATTTCCACCCCTCAAGGCGGGGTAGAAATGATCCGATGCGGCGATTAGGCTTGGCAGCTTAGTTTGGGTTGCGGCCCACCCTTTTTCCGATATCTCAAAGGTTGAACCAAGCATGATGAACACTTCGTCCAAGACCATCCTTGCCGCTTTCGGCCTGATCACCCTGAGCGCCCTGACCAGCGCAGCCCACGCCGCCAAGCCTGCGGCTTACACGGCTGAAGTGGCCGCCCTGCGGGCTGATTGCGCCGCCAGCTACACCAGCGCGCTGCAAGCCAAGGCCGAAGCCAACGAATACCAGTTTGTTTACGCTCAAGGCAAGTACAAGGGCGAAGCCACCGGCGGCAAGCAGTTACCTTGCACCGAAGGCCAGTACGCCTCGTATCTGGACAACAAGGCCGACCCGACCCGTGTGATGTCGGCCTACCCGACTGCCGCCGGCCGCCCGACGGCCAAGACCGGCAAGTAAGTTCAATCCTCTTCGTCGCCCCAGGGCAGCATCAAGGCGAGTGCCAACAGCTTCTCGAACTCGGGCACAAAGCGGTCGATGATGGCTTGGGGGTCGGGGCAGAGGATGCTGTCGGTGATGAGGCCGAACTGCACCTTGCCGGCGTAGGTGAGGATGCTCACGCCGATGCCGACATCGCCCGACTGCGGCACCCAGACCAACACCCGCTCGACCGTGCTGCCGCACAAGTGCAGCGGCTTGGCCGGGCCGGGCACATTGGTCATCACGGCCGTGGTCTTCTTGGCGAAGATGTTGAGCATGGCGTGCTGCACGGACTTGATCATCAGCCCCGCCACCGACAACAGGCCAAACGCCAGCATCGGCTGATAGCTGCCCTTCAAATCCTTCATGCGCGAGCGCACGGCGTAAAGCCGCTCGACCGGGTTGGCCATGCCGATGGGCAAGATCAAGGGCACGAGGCCGAACTTGTTGCCCAACTGCCAGGCCTGCTCGATCGGGCGCAAATTGACTGGCACCATCGCGCGGATTTCCAGCCCGGTCGGGTCGTCGCCCTTGCTCGCCAAATAGCTGCCAATGGCGCCGGCCACGCAGGCCAAAAGCACATCGTTGATCGATGCGTTGAACGCCTTGCCGACCACCTTGACAACATCCAACGGCAGGCCGTTGTCCCAGGCCACCACCTTGGTTGTGCCCGGCTTGCCCTTCAGCCGCGTCGGCGAATCGTCGGCCATCAACGCAAAGGCCGCCACATCGCTGAGCGCCTGCCGGCCCATGCGCGCCAGATCAGCGCCAAGGTCGGCCGGGTTCGACCGCTTGATCACTGTCTCGACCGACTTGGCCACACCGGCCCCGGCCAGGGCGATGGCCTTGACCGTCATATTGGTGATGGGGCGCAGAAAGGCGTCGGTCAGCCAGTCCGGCTCTTCGACAGGTTCGTCCTCGTCCACCAGTTTGGGCCGCCGCTTGGGCGGGGCCTTGCCACCATCGGTGATCGACAGCATCACGCCAATCAAGGCGATGCCGTCGGCAATGCAGTGATGGATGCGGGCGATCAGGGCGCTGGAACCATCGCCCACATCCTCGACCAACTGGAATTGCCACAGCGGATGCTCGGGGTCCAGCGGCTGCATGGCCAGTTCACCGACGCGCTCCTTCAACACCGCGTCACGGCTCTCGCCGCGCACCGGCATCAGCAGATCGGCGACGACGTGGCGATTCAGATCGAAGTCTTCGTCCTCTACCCACTGCGCGCCCAGGGTGTCCTCGACCACGCGCTGGCGAAAACGCGGGTATTGCAAGAGCCGCGCGCCAATGCGATCGCGCACCGCCGCCAAGGTGATGCCGGGCCGGATCGACCAGACCCCGACGATCATCATCAGGTTCGATTCGCTGTCCATGCGCAACCAGGCGGTATCAACCTTGGACATGCGTTCGGTGGTGGGTGTCAATCTCTTCTCCTCGGATGATTTTCTCTGACCCGAACAATGATCGCTAACATGGCTGCCGTCCATACCGATTGATACCAACAAGATTCACCGCAAACGGAGCCAACCATGAGCCTGCAAGACCAATTCGAAGCCGCCGTCGCCGCGTCAAAAAACCTGCCCGAACGGCCGGACAACATGACCCTGCTCAAGCTTTACGCGCTCTACAAGCAAGGCAGTGCCGGCAATGTCGAAGGCAAGCGCCCTGGCTTCACCGACATGGTTGGCCGCGCCAAGTTTGACGCCTGGGCCGAGCTGAAGGACACCAGCCAGGACGAGGCGATGCAGCAGTACATCGACTTGATCGAATCGCTGAAGGACTGAAAACCGTCAGCCCGGCTTCTTTTTGGCGGCGGGCTTTTTCGTCTCGGCAGCGCCGGCTGCCAGCAAGGCATCGAGCTCCTTTTCAATCTCGCCCTCGATGGTCGATTTGAAGGCGCCAAGCAGCAGGCCCAGCTT
>JBBQKT010000234.1:0-5727 GCA_038327205.1 Burkholderiales bacterium
GCCTGTCCACCGTGCGCCAGGCCGATGCGATCCACCTGCTGGAGCATGGGCAGATCATCGAGAGCGGCACGCACGATGAACTGCTGGCGCGCAACGGGCCGTACGCCGCGCTATGGCGGCTGCAGACCGGAGAGCGTTAGAGCAAGCCCCGTGTCTGCGCCATCAGCCGCGTCAGCCCCAGCAGCGCATCGGTGAACGGCGTTGCCATCCGCAGATGCACGCCCACCTCGCGCACCGCGCCGACCAGGGCATCCAGCTCCAGCGGCCGACCGGCTTCGGCGTCTTGCAGCATCGAGGTCTTGAACGCACCGAGCTTGCGGGTGACGGCGTGGCGCTGCTCGGGCGTTTGATCGATGGCGCAGCCGATGCGCGCGCCAATGGCCGAGGCCTCCCGCATCACGGCGGTGACGAAGCCGAGCACCAGTTCGTCGCCGAGGATGCGGTCGCCGGTCGCGCCGGTCAGCGCCGAGATCGGGTTGAAGGTCATATTGCCCCAGAGCTTGAACCAGATGTCGCGCTGTATGCGCTCGGACACCGTGGTCTCGAAACCTGCGCGCGCCAGCAAGGCCGCCACGCCGTCCACCGCCGCCGTGTGGCCACCGGCCGGGGCACCGACGATCAGGCCGTTGCCCATCGCGTGACGCACCAGGCCCGGCTCGGGCACCGAACAACTGGCATGGACAACGCAGCCGATCACCCGCTCGGTCGGGATCAGCGCGCGGATCACGCCGCCGGGATCGACCGATTCGAGCTGCAGGCCGCGGGCCTCGCCGTCCAGGCCGTCGAAAAACCACCAGGGCACGCCGTTCATCGCCACCAGCACCTGGGTTGAGGGGCCCAGCAGCGCCTGCACGGCGGGTGCCACGGCGGCCAGTGCCGGGCCCTTCACGGCCACGATGACCAGGTCCTGCGGGCCCAGATCGGCGGGCGAATCGCTGGCGCTGATCGGCACCGTGATGCGCTCACCGCCGCTGTCCATGCGCAAACCCTGGTCCCGCAGCGCGGCCAAGGTGGCCCCGCGCGCCAGCCCACTCAGGGTGATCTGATCGCCCAGCGCGCGCCCCAGTTTGGCCGCCATCCAGCCGCCCACGGCACCCACGCCCACCACACAAATTTTCCGCATTTGCCCGCTCCCCAATTGCGGCAAAGTCTGACACAGTCAGTGGCGCAAAACCCAGAGCCCAGGCACAGGATGCGGGCTCCAAAAAGGAGACGATCATGGCCACCGCAAAATCCGCAAAGCCTGCGAAAAAGTCCGCCGCAGCCACTGCGGCCGCCAACAAAGCCACCGCAGCGGCCAATGACGACCCGATCAAGCTGCGCGCGCTCGATGCCCGCCCCGACCGGCTCGACTTCCGTGATCTGCTTTACCGTGCACCGCTGCGTTGCCTGCCACAGCGCTTTCCGGCAGACACCGAGCTGAAGCGTTTCTTGCCCAGCTATGTCAAGGCCAACCTGGTGTTGAACCAGGGCAGCGAGGGCGCCTGCACCGGCTTTGGTCTGGCCTGCGTGACCAACTACCTGCTGTGGCGCCGCCATGTCGAGACCGCCGCCAAGACCGCATTCGCTGGCGTCAGCGCGCGCATGTTCTACGAGCTGGCCAAACATTACGACGAATGGCCGGGGCAGGACTACGACGGCTCCAGCTGCCGGGGCGCGCTGAAGGGCTGGCATAAGCACGGCGTGTGCGCCGAAACGCTCTGGCCTTATCCCATTGATGCCAAGGGCACGCCGACCTTTGTGCGACCCAGCGACGGCTGGGCCGAGGATTCCACCCGCCGGCCGGTAGGCGTTTATTACCGCGTCAACAAGCTTTCGGTGGTGGACCTGCAGTCCGCCATCCATGAGGTGGGCGCCGTCTATGCCTCCGGCACCGCCCATGACGGCTGGGATGCGGTGATGCAAAAAGGTGAGGCCCTGGCCGCGCCCAAAAAGCACGAAGACCTGCCCGTCATCGGCCCGATGGTGGACCCGAAAAACAGCGGTGGCCATGCCTTCGCCCTGGTGGGCTACAACGAGCGCGGCTTCATCATCCAGAACTCCTGGGGCCTGCGCTGGGGCGCCTCGGGTTTTGCGATCGTCACTTATGAAGACTGGGTCACCAACGCCACCGACGCCTGGGCCGTAGCCCTGGGCGTGGCCCAGTGCCTGCCCAACAACCGGGGTGGGTCGCGCACGGGGGCCGTGTCGTCGTTCCGGGTCGCGCCGGGCCAGAATCTGGGCGATATCGGCCGCACCTCGCGGGTGCCTGACAACCCACCCGAAGACCCCTGGCCCGTCGACCATGTCTTCAATCACAAGCCCTACCAGCCGTGGAGCACGCAGCGGGCTTACGAACACAGCCTGCTGTCAGGCAATGACGGTGTGCTGGTGGTGACCGACTTCACCCGGCAGAAGTCCGACCGCGAAGGTCAGGCGCGCGAAATCCTGTTTGAGCGCCCGCTCGCCTGGGCGCAGGCCGCCAAGACCAAGACGCTCAAGCTGGCCCTGTACGCGCATGGCGGTTTGAACTCGGAGTCGGAGTCGATCCAGCGCATCCGGGTGCTGGCCCCCTACTTTGCTGCCAACGACATTTACCCGGTCTTCCTGACCTGGCGAACAGGCCCAGGCGAGACCATCGCCAACATGATGCAGGACTGGCTGCGACAGGTCTTCGGCATCAATGCCGAACGCAGCGGTGGCTGGCTTGATGCCATCAGCGACGCCAAGGACCGCGCCCTCGAAGCCGCTGGCCGCACCTTTGGTCGCGGCCTGTGGAGCGAGATGCGCGAGAACGCCGAGCGTGCCGGCGACAAGGATCACGCCTTGACCCTTGCCGCCACGCAGTTGCGCGCATTGAAGGCTGCGCTCGCCAAGGCGGGGATCGCGATGGAGGTGCATTTGATCGGCCATTCCGCCGGGTCCATCCTGCTGGGCCACCTGCTCGACCAGCTTGGCATCCAGACCAAGAATCAGCTGGCCCTGCCGGTGGCCAGTTGCAGCCTGTATGCGGCGGCCTGTTCGACCGGCTTTGCGGTCACGCACTACCTCGGCGCGGCCACCGCGGGTGTGCTGCCGCTCAACAAACTGCATCTCTACCACCTGAGCGATCTGCGCGAGAAAGGCGATGGCCTGCCGACCGCCAGCGTGGCGATCTACGGCAAATCGTTGCTCTATCTCGTCTCCCGCGCGCTTGACGACATCCGCAAGCAGCCCTTGCTGGGCATGGAGCGCGCACTGCTGCCGAACTACGCCCGCGATGAAGAGCAGTGGGAAAAGTCCAAGCTGCCGGGCATGCAGCAATGGCAAAAGACCTGGGGGCCGCTGGCCACCAAGCACAAGCTGATGCACACCATCACCACGCCCAAGGTGCGCAACACCCGTGCGCAAGACCAGATCGACGCCACCCACGGCTCGTTTGACAACAATATTGAAGTGCTGAGCGAAACCCTGGTGCGGATCAAGGGCGCGCCGCTGGTGAGCGAAATGGAGTGGCTGGACTACTGAACCAAGTCAGGCCTCAGTCCCGTGGCACACCGCCTCGACGTTGTGCCCATCCGGCCCGATCACGAACGCGCCGTAGTAGTTTGGGTGATACATCTCACGCAGGCCGGGCGGCCCGTTGTCCGTCGCCCCGGCTGCCAATGCCGCCTCGTAAAAAGCGCGGACTTGGGCACGGTTTTCGGCGAGGAACGCGATATGCATCTTGCCCTGTGGCACGCCGCCTTCGCCGAACCAGAACTCCGACTTGCCACCCCGTCCCATGCCCACCCAGCCTTGCACCTCCATCAGCACGGTGATACCGAGCGGGGCCAGCGCGGCGGAGAAAAAATCCTTGCTGGCCGCAGAATTGCTGACGGTCATGCCGATGTGGTCGAGGATCATGGGGTGAGTTCCTGGTGTGTTTGAGATTGAGATCGAGCGCCGCTTGTAACGCTGCCCGCTGCGTTGTTCAATCCCATGCCGCTGCAACAATGCCCGCATGACCGCCGCCGTCCCATCTACCCTTCCCCTGAACGGCCTCCGCGTCATCGAATGCTCCCACAGGGTCATGGGCCCAACCTGCGGGATGGTGCTGGGCGACCTGGGCTACGCCGAGCCGGACATCGCAGCGCTGATCGCGGCCGGCGTGGTCGGAGCAGAAACGCTGTGAGGGCCATGTCGCTCTGGTGGGCCTATGCCGCTCTGGTGCTGGCGTTGGGTCTGCTGCAAAGCCTGGCTGCGCTGCAGCAGTATTTGTCGCGCGGCGGCGGGCATGCCTGGGAGCCGATCTTGTGGGAACTCAGCTCGGCGCTGTGCGTGGGGGTGCTGGCCCCTTTGATCTATCGATGGCATGTGGCCGGGCTCGGTCTGAAGAGCCGACTCTGGCAACTGGCTCGCCATGGCCTGGGCGCGCTGGGCTACACGATGGCCCATGTCGGCGGCATGTTCGCGATCCGTTTCGGGGTTTATGCGCTGATGGGCGCCGTGTACGAGACCGGCAGCGCACAAGAGATCCTCAGCTACGAGGCGGGCAAGGACATCGTCTCCTACAGCCTGATCGTGGCGATCTGCCATGGGCTGTGGCTTTACTTCGAATCACAGCGCCGCCAGCAAGAAGTGGCGCGGCTGCGCAGCGAGTTGGCGGAGGCGAGGCTGTCGCGGCTGGCCGAACAGATCCAGCCGCATTTCTTGTTCAACACCCTGAATCTGATTTCGTCGGTGATGTATGAGGACGTGGCGCGGGCCGACCGCATCCTCTGCGATCTGGCCAGCCTGCTGCGCCAAGCGCTGGCGGCGCAGCAGGCGGGCAGCCACACGGTTGCACAGGAGCTGGCCCTGGTCGAGCCCTACCTGAACATCATGCAATCGCGCTTTGGCAGCGAGCGGCTGAGCATCGCGGTGGACGTCAGCGACGACGCGCGCGCCTGCCTGCTGCCGACCCTGCTGCTGATCGCGCCGGTGGAGAACGCGATCAAGCACGATGTGGCGGTTGCCAGCGGTGCGGTGCGGGTGAGCATCGGCGGCGTGGTCACTGCGGGACGGCTGCGCCTGACCGTGGCCAACAGCGGCACGCCCCCGGAGCGAGAACACCGCGAGGGCGCGATTGGCCTCGCCAACACGCGCGAGCGACTGCGGGGCTTGTACGGCGATGCCGCCAGCGTGGCGCTGACGGCCAGCGCAGACGGCGGCAGCGTGTTGACGATCAGCCTGCCGGTGCAAGCCGCGTCATGAAGCTGCTGATCGTCGATGACGAACCGCCGGCGCGCGCCAAGTTGCGCCGCCTGTTGGCCGACCTGCCTGCCGTCACCATGCTGATCGAGGCGGGCGATGCCGACGAGGCGCTGGCCAAGATCGCCCAGGACAAGCCCGATGCCGCCCTGCTCGACATCCAGATGCCCGGCATGAGCGGCCTGGAGCTGGCCCTGGCCCTGCCCGACGGCATGGCCTGCGCCTTCAGCACCGCGTTCGACCAATACGCCGTGCGGGCCTTCGAGCTGAACGCGGTGGACTACCTGCTCAAACCCTTCACGGCCGAGCGTTTGGCCGAGACGGTGCAGCGCTTGCAGCAGCGGCTGGCACAGCCTTCGCCCCAACACCGCGGTTCGCTGCTCACCGCCCTGCAGCAGATGCAGCCGATACCCGCGCACTGGCTGGTGCCGCAGCGCGGCGGCGGTCTGCTCAGACTGCCCTTGGCGACGGTGGAGCGGGTGGCGGCGGCCGACAACTACATCGAGCTGCATGTTTTTTCGGGGTCCGCGCCGCCGC
>JBBQKT010000235.1:0-5717 GCA_038327205.1 Burkholderiales bacterium
CGGCGGCCGACTCACGTCATCGTTCAAATAAGATGAAGTCATGAATGCCACCGACAAAATCATCGACAAACGCCGCGTTTTGACCCCCGACGCGCTGACGATGATGGACACCATCGCCCGCACCGGCAGCTTTGCCGCCGCCGCCCGCGAGATCGGCAAGGTGCCATCCGCGCTGACCTACAGCGTGCGCCAGCTGGAAGACGCGCTCGACGTGCTGCTGTTCGACCGCAGCTCTCGCCAGGCGGTGCTGACCGCTGCCGGCCAGGAGTTGCTGGTCGAGGGCCGCCGCCTGCTGCTGGAGATGGACGCGGTGGCCAACCGGGTGCGCCGCATTGCCACCGGCTGGGAGAGCGAGCTGACCATCGCCGTGGACGACGCGCTGGCCCGACGCGCGCTGTTCGACCTGATGGAAGCGTTCTATCAACTGCCCGGCGATGACGGCTCAACCGCCGGCCCACCGACCCGGCTGCGCCTGCGCACCGAAGTGCTTTCCGGCACCTGGGAGGCGCTGATGACGGGCCAGGCCGATCTGGCCATTGGCACCAGCAGCCAGCCGCCGGGCAGCAGCGTGCAATGCGAACCACTGGGCGAGATGGCGATGATTTTTTGCTGCGCCCCGCATCACCCGCTGGCGAGCGCCCCCGAGCCCCTGTCCGCCGCCACGATGGCCGAGCACCGCGTCGTCACCGTGGCCGATACCGCCCGCAGCATGGCCCCGATGACGATCGGCGTGCAGCCCGGCCAGGACGTGCTGGCCATGCCCAGCATGGCCGCCAAGATGGAAGCGCTGATGCGCGGCATGGGCTGCGGTTCGGTGCCGGCGCCGATGGTGCGGCGGCACCTCGAAGCCGGGCGGCTGGTGCGCAAGGTGACGGTCAACGATCCACGCATCATCAGCCTGCATTACGCGTGGCGGCAGGCCGGAAAATCCGGCGGCCAGCCGCCCGGCAAGGCGCTGGCCTGGTGGCTCAGCCAGCTGCAAAGCCCGATGACGCGGCAGGCGCTGCTGGAACAGCATGAAGGGCTGTTGCTTTGAGCGATTACATCGGTCGCTTCGCCCCCTCGCCCACCGGCCCGCTGCACGCGGGATCGCTGGTGGCTGCGTTGGCGAGCTGGCTCGATGCGAGGGCGCAGGGCGGGCGTTGGCTGGTGCGGATCGAAGATGTGGACGGGCCACGCTGCCCGCCGGGCATCGACGCGCTAATCATTGATCAGCTCGTCCGTTGCGGCCTGCTGCCGGACGCGCCGCCGGTCTGGCAATCGCAGCGCGGCGCGCTCTACGCCGAGGCACTGGCTGAATTGCAGCAGGCGGGCTGGGCCTTTGGCTGCGCCTGCTCGCGCAAGGAAATTGAATCAATCAACGGCGGCGGGCTGATTTATCCCGGCACCTGCCGCGACGGCCTGCATGGCCGCCCCGTGCGCGCCTGGCGCTTGCGCAGCGACGGCCCGCGCATCACTTGGCAAGACCGCTGGCTCGGCCCGCAGTCACAGCAGCTCGACGCCGAGGTGGGCGATTTCGTCCTGAAGCGCGCCGACGGCCTCTGGGCCTACCAGCTCGCCGTTGTCGTTGATGACGCAGCGCAGGGCATCACCGACATCGTGCGGGGCGCCGACCTGGCGGACAACACCCCCCGCCAGATCCGCCTGCAACAGCGCCTCAAGCTGCCAACGCCCCGCTACCTGCACACGCCCCTGGTGCTGGGCGCGGACGGCGAAAAACTGTCCAAGCAGAACGGCGCGCAGGCGCTTGATCTGAGCGACCCGGCGGCGGCCCTGCGCGCTGCTGCGCAGCACCTCGGCCTGCGCCTCAATGGCCGCAGCACGGCTGAGGTTTTGGCCGAGGGCGTCGCCGCATGGCATGATGCCGCCCACTTGAAAGGACTCCTCCATGAGCACAACCACCACCCCCAGCGGCCTGCAGATTGAAGACACCGTCGTCGGCGACGGCGCCGAGGCCAAGTCCGGCCACGATGTCACGGTGCACTACACCGGCTGGCTCTACAAAGACGGCACCAAGGGCAAGAAGTTCGATTCGAGCAAGGATCGGGGCGATCCGTTCCGCTTCGAACTCGATGGCGGCATGGTCATCAAAGGCTGGGACGAAGGCGTGCAGGGCATGAAGATCGGCGGCGCGCGCACCCTGATCATCCCGGCCGAGCTGGGCTACGGCGCACGCGGCGCGGGCGGCGACATTCCGCCGAACTCGACGCTGATCTTTGAGGTGGAGTTGCTGGGCCTTGCCGGTGGCACCGAAGCGGTTGAGCTGACCCTGACCGAGACCGACAGCGGCCTGAAGTTCGAAGACACCACCGTCGGCGACGGCGCTGAGGCCACTGCTGGCCAGCGGGTCACTGTTCACTACACCGGCTGGCTGTTCAAAGACGGCGGCAAGGGCAAAAAGTTCGATTCCAGCAAAGATCGTGGCGACCCGTTCCGCTTCCGTCTGGCCGGTGGCGAGGTCATCAAGGGCTGGGACGAAGGCGTGCAAGGCATGAAGGTTGGCGGCACGCGGATGCTGGTGATCCCGGCCACGCTGGGCTATGGCGCACGCGGTGCCGGCGGCGTGATTCCGCCGAACGCGACCCTGCTGTTCGAGGTCGATCTGCTGGCCGTTTAAGGCGACGCGGAACCAGGCGACGCGGAACCCAACGAAAAAAGGCCCTGAGGGCCTTTTTTCATTTCACTTCAGCGCTGATACAGCCCCGCCATTTCCGCCTCGAAGAACCCCGCCAGGTTGCGACGCTTGAGCTTGAGCGTGGGTGTCATCAGGCTGTTCTCGACGGTCCAGGGCTGCAAGGTCAGCGCGACGGCGCGGGGCTGGGCATGGCGCGGCAGGGCCAGCGTCAACGCGCTCACGCGGGCCAGCACCGCCTCGCGTGCGGCGGGTGCCAGCAGGCTGGCGGGGTCGGCAGGGTTCAATCCCAGTGAGGCGGCCAACTGCGCCCAACCATGGCCGCTGAGCACCACGATGGCGGCAATAAACGGCCGGTGGTCGCCAAAGGCATAGGCCTGTTCGAACAGCGGGTCGGCGGTGATGGCCAGCTCCACATCGACCGGGGCGATCTTCTCGCCGGTCGATGTGACGATGATTTCCTTGACGCGGCCAATGATGCGCACACGCCCGTTCTCGATGGCCGCCTGGTCGCCGGTGCGCAGCCAGCCATCGACGAAGGCGTCCGCTGTGTCCTGCTCCCGCTTCCAGTAGCCACGCATCACGCTGCGCCCGCGCACCTGCAATTCCTTGAGCTCGCCGATGCGCAACTCGACGCCCGGCAAGGCGCGGCCGATCGTGGCGGGGTCGTTATCGTCCAGACCATTGGCCGCCACCACGGGCGAGGTTTCGGTCATGCCGTAGCCCTGCAGGATCGGCAGGCCCAGGCCCAAAAAGCAACGCGCAATCGGCTGTGACAGCGCCGCCCCGCCGCTGATCGCCACCCGCAGCCGCCCGCCAAACTGGGCCAGCAGCGGCCGCGCCACCAGACGCTCCAGCAGCGGCCAGGCCAGCACATCCATCTGCGCGATCAGCACGCCAGCGTCGACGGGCAAATGCTGCTGCCGACAAAAGCGCCGCCAACCCACCGCCTGCGCCCAGCCGAACAGGCGCGTCTTCAGCGCATGCCCTTCCAGTCGCTTGAGCAGCACGGCGTAGACACGCTCATAAATGCGCGGCACCGAGATCAAGATCGTTGGCCGCTGCGTCTTCATGTCTTCGACCAGCAAGGCCGGCGAGCGCGCAAAGGCCACGCAGCAGCCCGCAGCCAGCGGCAGGTAATAGCCACCGGTGCGCTCAAAGGTGTGCGACAGCGGCAGAAAAGACAAGAACACATCGCCCGAGTTGGGGAGCACGCGCTGCAGGGTCGCCTTGACGTTCTCGATCACGTTGTCGTGGCTGAGCATGACGCCCTTGGGCTTGCCGGTGGTGCCCGAGGTGTAGACCAGGGCCGCCAGATCATCGGCACTCGGCGCGGGCGCTGCCCAGTCGCGCGGTGCGGCCGCTGCCAGCCATGTCGCCAAGCTGATCACGGGCGGGCCGCCTGGCTCGAGCGTGAGGCACGGCGGCTCGATCAGCACCACCTGGCGCAGCGCCGGCAGGGCCAGGCCGACGCCAACGATCGCCTGCCACTGCGCCTGGCTCTGCGCAAACAGCACGGCGGCGTCGCTGTCGGCCAGGATGTAGGCAATGCTGGCCGGGTTGTCCAGCGCATGCATCGGCACCGGCACCGCCGCCAAGGCCAAGGCGGCCTGGTCAATGCCCACCGCGTCGATGCCGTTGGGCAGCAGCAGTGCCACCCGCGCACCACGCGGCAGATCCAGGCCCGCCAGCGCAGCCTTCAGCCCTTCGACACGGGTGCCGAAATCCGCCCAGCTGATGCCCACCCAAGCCGTTTTGACGGGATCAAATTCCCGGTAAGCCTCGGACTGCGGCGATTGTTGAATGCGCCAAGCCAGCAACTGCGGCAAGGTGGCGATGGCTTGCAATTCATCGGAGACACGGGACATCAATGGACGGGGGGCAGGCATGAGGGCACGGGGAACAAAGAAAGGGCGGCATTGTCCGCCGCCGCAGGGTCAGCCTGGCGTCACGACCTCGGGCCCACGCACCAGCAGCACCGGCACCGGCGCGTAGCGCGAAATCAGCTCCGCATCGCTGCCCAGCAGCGCCCGTCCCAGACCGCGTCGGCCATGGGTGCCCAGCACGATGATCTCGGCACCCCAGCGGCGCGCCTCGTCAATCACCTGGTCACTGACGCGGGCGCCGTAAACCTCGCTGAACTCGGTGTCAGCCGTCACGCCTGCCGCCTCAACGCGGGCCCGGCAGCGAGCCAACAGCGCCGCGCCGCCCTCGCGCATCAGGGTGAAGTACTCGGGGGTGAGCGCCAGACCCGTGTCCGGAAACGTGACCAGGGACTGCATATCGCTGATGTGCAGCAGCTTGATCTGCCCGCCGGTCAGCTGGGCCAGGCGGATGGCCTCGGCCAGGCCGTGATCCGAGGTAGTACTGCCGTCCACCGGCACCAGGATCTTGGAATACATGGGCGTCCTCTTTGTAGCGTTGCGACTGTTGCGGCGATGCTAGGACGGGATGGCCTCACCGGGTTTGCGCGAAGTCAAGGTGCGCGGCCGGCCGGCCGCTTCACCAGCCGGATTTCATACAGCTTGGGCCACAACTTGCCGGTGACCCACAGCCGCTTGTTGACGCTGTCGTAGGCGATGCCGTTGAGCACATCGGTATGCCCCGCGACACGCTCTTTGGCGGGCAGCAGGCCCGCCAGATCGATCCAGCCGACGACCGCCCCGGTCTTGGCATCAATGCGGGCAATGCGGTCGGTCTGCCAGATATTGGCGTAGATCTCGCCGTTCACCCATTCCAGCTCATTCAGCTGGTCGACCGGCTTGCTGTTGGCCGTCACGCGCAGCCGGCGGGTTTCGCGCAGCGTCTGCGGGTCCAGAAAGCGCAACTCGGCGGTGCCGTCACTCATCACCAACTCGCGGTTGTTGCGGGTCAGCCCCCAGGCCTCGCCGGGATAGCTGAACTTCTTGACCAGCGAGAAGTCCTGCAGATTCAGCACAAAGCCCAGCTGCGTCTGCCAGGTGACGCTGATGATCTGCTCGCCCCAATCGACGATGCCCTCGCCAAACAAGCCGGGCGGCAGCGCCACCTGCTGCAGCACCTCGCCGGTTTCAAGCCTCACCTTGCGGATCGACGAGCGACCTTC
>JBBQKT010000236.1:0-5715 GCA_038327205.1 Burkholderiales bacterium
TGCTGGTGTCGGTGTGGTTCTTGTACCGCATCGTGCGGGGCTGGTCGGCCATGAATCGCGGCCAAGCGATGGAGATTTGACATGGCACACGATCCCAACTGCCTGTTCTGCAAGATCATCGCGGGCCAGATTCCGTCCAAAAAGGTCTACGAAGACGAGCAGGTGTTCGCCTTCCACGACATCCACCCCTGGGCGCCTGTCCATGTGTTGATCGTGCCCAAGGCGCATATCGCTTCGATGATCGAAGTGACCGACGACCACGCTGCCCTGCTGGGCCGGATGGCCGTGCTGGGGCCAAAACTGATGCGCGAGCTGGGCGTGACGAATGGCTTTCGCACCGTCATCAACACCGGCCCCGACGGCGGCCAAGAGGTTTATCACCTGCACATGCACGTCATGGGCGGACCAAGACCGTGGCTGAAGGGCTGAGCGCGGCGGCTGAAGTCTCAGCCAACTAGAATGCAAAGCAACCTCGCAGGAGAAAAATTATGGGTTCATTGAGTATTTGGCACTGGCTGATCGTGCTGGTGATCGTGGTCTTGGTGTTTGGCACCAAGAAGTTGAAGAACATGGGCAGTGACATGGGTTCGGCCGTCAAGGGCTTCAAGGACGGCATGAAGGACGGCGCAAGTCCCGACCCGGCACCCACCCCCCAACAGGTGGCTGTCAACAAGGCGAACGACCCCAACACGGTGGACGTCGAGGCCAAGACCAAGTCTTGATGAGCCGCCACCCGCATGTTTGATTTCGGTTTTGACAAGCTCGCGCTGATCGGTGCCGTCGCCCTGGTCGTGATCGGCCCGGAGCGATTGCCCCGCGTGGCTCGCACGGTCGGCACCCTGCTGGGTAAGGCGCAGCGCTATGTGTCCGATGTGAAGGCCGAGGTCAACCGTTCGATCGAGCTGGACGAGCTGAAGAAGATGAAGACCCAGTTCGAGGATGCTGCACGTGATGCCACGTCCTCGGTGCAGGAGGAAGTCAACTCAGCCCATCAGGCGTTTGGTCAGACTTGGTCGGACGTGACCGGCGGTAACGGTGGCAACGGTGGCAACAGCGGCGGTTCGTCCCACGCCCTGGAGGACAGCGCCGCACCCAGCTACACGCACCCGAAGAAACATTGGCGCGTGAAGCGTGGTGCCACACCACAGTGGTACAAAAAACAGCAGGGCGTGAAGCGCCATGTGCAGTCAGGCGCGGCGCGGGTTGCCCGCCATCGGCCCAAACTCGGGTCGGCCAACCGCCCTTACTGATCCAACATGACCGATCCCAAATCCGACGACGAACTCGCCGGCACCGAGCAGCCCTTTGTCTCCCACCTGATCGAGTTGCGCGACCGTCTGGTGCGTGCCGCGCTCGCGATTGCCGTCGGCTTCGGCATCCTGGCTGCCTATCCCGGCCCTTCCGCGCTGTATGACCTGCTGGCCGCGCCCCTGGTCGCGCAACTGCCCGCCGGTGCCACCTTGATCGCCACCAATGTGATCTCGCCCTTCCTGGTGCCGCTGAAAATCACCCTGCTGGGCGGGTTCTTCCTGGCGCTGCCGATCGTGCTTTACCAGGTCTGGGCCTTTGTCGCGCCGGGCCTTTATTCGCACGAGAAGAAGCTGGTGCTGCCGCTGGTGATCTCCAGCACCTTGTTGTTTTTCATCGGCGTGGCGTTCTGCTACTTCTTTGTGTTCGGCCAGGTGTTCAAGTTCATCCAGGGCTTCACCCCCAAGAGCATCACCGCCGCACCTGACATCGAAGCGTATTTGAGCTTCGTGATGTCAATGTTCATCGCCTTCGGGGCGGCGTTCGAGGTGCCTGTCATCGTCGTGGTGCTGGCCCGCATGGGCCTGGTGCCGGTCGAAAAGCTGCGCGAATATCGCGGCTACTTCATCGTCATCGCCTTCGTTATTGCCGCCATCATCACGCCGCCGGACATCGTCTCGATGCTGGCGCTGGCGATTTCGATGTGCGTGTTGTACGAAGTGGGCGTGTTTGCGGCCACCTACTTCATCCGATATTCAAAGCCGCCGGAAGAAAAGACCTAGTCGGGCTCGGCCTGTGGCCTTGGCCGCTGGGCCACCGTCAGCGACAACTCCATTTGCTTGGCACCGCGCTGCACCTGCACCGTGGTGGCTGTCAGCGGTTTCAGCGACGACACGGCGGCCAGCAGTTGGGCCGGGGTTTTGACGGCCTTGTTGCCGACCTTGACCATCACATCGCCCGGCTTCACGCCGGCCTTGGCGGCTGGTGCATCGGACAACACGCCGCTGATCAAGACACCTTCGTTGACGCCAAGCTTGAGCCCTTCGGCCAGGTCGGGCGTCAGTTCGCGGGTCTGCACGCCGATCCAGCCACGTGCCACTTGGCCCTCTTTCAACAGCGCGTCCATCACCTGCCGCGCGGTGGTCACCGGGATGGCAAAGCCGATGCCCAGGCTGCCGCCGCTGCGCGAGAAGATCGCCGTGTTGATGCCCACCAGGTTGCCCTCGGCATCGACCAGGGCGCCGCCTGAATTGCCGGGATTGATGGCCGCATCGGTCTGGATGAAGTTTTCGAAAGTGTTGATGCCCAGCTGGCTGCGGCCCAGCGCACTGACGATGCCCGAGGTCACCGTCTGGCCCACATTGAAGGGGTTGCCGATGGCCAGCACCGAGTCGCCCACCTGCAGCGCCTCGGCATTGCCCAGGCGAATGACGGGCAGCTTGTCGAGGTCGATCTTCAGCAGCGCCACATCGCTTTCAGGGTCAGTGCCGATCAGGGTGGCACGGGCTTGGCGGCCGTCGGTCAACAGCACCTCGATCTCCGACGCACCTTCGATCACATGGTTGTTGGTCAGCAAATAGCCGTCCGCTGTCACGATCACGCCAGAGCCCAGGCCCTGCTGGGTCGGCTCGCCGCCCGGCGGCCGGCCGTGCAGGCCGAAGTGGCGGCGCAGCCAGGGGTCGGTGGTTTGCGCGGCGCGGGATGATGTCCCCTTGCTGGCGGTGATGCTGACGACGGCCGGCGCGGCACGGCGGGCGGCTCGGCTCAGGCCCGAATGCCCCGAGTCGGCGCCCGTTGAAGCGAAGGGTTCGGCGCTCAAGGTCAGTGCCGCAGCGGGTGCCGCGGCAGTGGAAGAGGATGGATTCACCCACTGTGGCTTCAGCGTCGTCAAGACGAACAACACGGCCAACGCGATGGTCGTGGCCTGAGCGAAAATCAACCACAGTTTGCGCACCACAACTCCTGAGAAACCGCTGTCTATGCCCACCCGCCAAAGCCTTGACCAACACCTGGACGCCTTGCTCGACGTGGGTCGATTCAAAGATTATGGTCCGAACGGTTTGCAGGTCGAGGGTCGCGCCGAGATCAGCCATGTGGTGTGCGGGGTGACGGCCAGTCTGGCCCTGATCGATGCGGCCATTGAAGCCCGTGCCGACGCCATCCTGGTCCACCACGGCCTTTTTTGGCGCGGCCAAGACGGTTGCATCACCGGCTGGATGAAACAGCGGCTGGCGCGCCTGCTGGCGCATGACATCAACCTCTTTGCCTACCACCTGCCGCTCGACGCCCACGCCGAGCTGGGCAACAACGCGCAGCTCGGCCGGGTGCTGGGGCTGGTGGCGGACGAGGGGTCAGCGGGCCGCTTTGGCGAGCAAGCGCTGGGCTACATCGGCACGCAGGCCGCGGCGCGAGACTTGGCAGCATTCAGCGGCTTGATCGAGCAGCGGCTGGCGCGCGCCGTCACCTGTGTGCCCGGCGATGGTCGCCCGCTGCGCCGCATCGCCTGGTGCAGCGGCGGCGCACAGGGCTATTTTGAAGACGCGATCGCCGCCGGGGCAGATCTCTTCATCACCGGCGAAATCTCCGAGCCGCAGGCTCACTATGCGGCCGAGACGGGCGTGGCCTTCATCGCCGCAGGCCACCACGCGACCGAACGCTACGGCGTGCAGGCGGTGGCCGCACACCTGGCCGCTGAGTTCGGCCTGACGCAGCAGTTCATTGATATCGCAAACCCCGCATGAGCCCTTTAAAACCTTTGTTGCTCACGATCGGCGATGCCTGCGGCATCGGGCCCGAGATCACCGTCGCGGCATGGCTGGCCGAGGCAGCTGCGGGGCCGCTGTGCGTGGTTGGCGATGTGGCCGTCATGCGCCGGGCCGTGCGCGTCTTGGGTTTGAGCCTGCCGGTGGCGCACTTGGGCAGGCTTGATGAACTGCCGGGCGTGCCCATCCATTGCCTGCCCGTGTGGCAGCCCGACGACCTGCCCGCCCGTCTGATCGACGCCCCGGTGGGCCAGGTCAGCGCCGCAGCCGGCGCGGCCGCGGCGGCCTGCATTACCGCTGCGGCGCGGGCGATTCAAGCCGGTCAGGGCGCGGGCTTGGTCACCGCGCCCATCCACAAAGAAGCGCTGCACGCAGCGGGCGTGACTTTCCCCGGCCACACCGAGCTGTTGCAGGCGCTGGCTGCGCAGTTTGGCGTGATGCCGCCGGTGCGGATGATGCTGGCCAATGGTGAGCTGCGCACGGTGCTGGTGACGATCCACTGCTCGTTGCGCCATGCGATCGAGCAGATCAACGCAGCCAATGTGCTGGAAACCATACGCATCAGCCACCACGCACTGAGAGCGATCGGAATTCCTCTCCCGCGCATCGCCGTGGCCGGCCTCAACCCGCATGCGGGTGAGGGGGGCTTGTTTGGTGACGAGGAGCTGCTGCACATCGCCCCCGCCATCGCTGCTGCGCGAGCCGAAGGCATTGCCGCCAGCGGCCCTTTTGCGCCCGACACCGTTTTCATGCGCGCCCGCCACACGGCTGCCCATCCCGGCGAGTTCGATGTGGTGGTGGCGATGACGCATGATCATGGCCTGATCCCGGTCAAATATCTGGGCGTGGAGCAGGGCGTCAACGTGACCTTGGGCCTGCCTTTTGTGCGCACCAGCCCCGATCACGGCACGGCGTTTGACATCGCAGGCACCGGACTGGCCGATGCGTCGAGCATGCGGGCCGCCATCGCCATGGCAAGGGCCATGCTCGCCAACGTCTGATGCATGCCCGTTGTCCTAACATCGCGTCTTCAAAGCGGGGAGCGGTGATGAGTTGGATAACAAGAAACACTTGGGCAGGTCAAATTTTTACGGGTTTGTTGCTTTGCGCCGCGTCGGTGATGTTGGCCGGCCCAGTGCGCTCGGGGTCGGACTATGAGTTGACGGTGGCGCTTGACGCCCAGTTCGACAACGAAGGTCGGCTCGTCCATTTGCAGCCACATGAGGAGTCCGAGCAGCCCGAGGCGTTCTGGGCCGTGTTGCGCGCCCGCCTGGGTGCCATCAAGATTGCGCCGGTCCGCGATGCGGCTGGGCAAGCTGTCGGCTTCCGAACCGGGCTCTATGTCAGCGTGCAAGTGAAGTCGTCTGACGGCGGCGGCAACGTGGCGATCGCCGGTGTTTCCCCAGGCCCGTTGATCCTGGCGCGCGGCTACGCCGGCTATCCGAAAGACATCGCCGCCGCTGCCGGTTGGAGTGGCGATGTGACGGCCAACTGCACCGTCGGACCTGAAGGGCAGTGCGGTGAAGTTCGTGTGGCGGTGTTGCCGGGCACGCCCGACTCGGTGGTGCGCTGGGCCAAGGCTTCGCTGGGTCTATGGCGTTTTCGCCCGCCCGAGGTCAATGGTGTGGCGGTGCCAGCGCCCGTCAAGCAGAGCTTCCACCTCCAAACCAGCGAAGACCTGCCGGTTGATTTTCGCCAGCGCGGC
>JBBQKT010000237.1:0-5651 GCA_038327205.1 Burkholderiales bacterium
GGTGAGGACGCGTTCACGAAGCTGGCCGATTCGAAGTGCCCGCTGGTGAAGAAATAAGCAAGTCCAAGTAGCCCGTCATGGAGGCTGCAAGCCGGAATGCGGGATCGTGCTGTGACTGTCAGCCGACATCCCCGCATTCCGCTTCGCTTCTTGCGGGCTACGGTTCCTGCTTGAACAGCACTGACACGCTGCTTCGTCATGCCAGCGAAGGCTGGCATCCAGACTCTCCCGACCACAGCCCGAACCGACCTGCCCCACCATGACTGACTTCTTCGGCATCCCCCTGCCCGCCCTGCTCGGCCAGCTTCTGCTGGGCCTGGTCAACGGCTCGTTCTACGCGATGTTGTCGCTGGGCCTGGCCGTCATCTTCGGCATGCTCAACATCATCAACTTCGCGCATGGCGCGCTGTACATGATGGGTGCGTTCCTGGCCTGGATGGGCCTCGAGTACCTGGGGCTGAATTACTGGATCATGCTGGGGCTGGCGCCCTTGGCCGTGGGCCTGATCGGCATCGTGATCGAACGCACGATGTTGCAATGGCTTTACAAGCTCGACCATATTTACGGCCTGCTGCTGACCCTCGGCATCACCCTGGTGATCGAGGGCATCTTCCGCTCGTTCTACGGCGTGTCGGGCCAGCAATACCAGGTGCCCGATGCCCTGCAGGGCGCGACGAACCTGGGCTTCATGACCCTGCCGAATTACCGCGCCTGGGTGGTGGTGGCCTCGGTCACCGTCTGCCTGGCCGTGTGGGCACTGATCGAGAAAACTTCGCTGGGCGCCACCCTGCGGGCCGGCACCGAGAACCCGAAGCTGGTGCAAGCCTTCGGCATCAACGTGCCCCGCATGATCACCCTGACCTATGCCGGTGGCGTGGCGCTGGCGGCCTTTGCCGGTGTGCTGGCCGCGCCCATCCTGCAGGTCTCGGCACTGATGGGCAGCAACCTGATCATCGTGGTGTTCGCGGTGGTGGTGATCGGCGGCATGGGCTCCATCCTCGGCTCGATCGTGACCGGCCTCGGCCTGGGCATCATCGAAGGCTTGACCAAGGTGTTCTACCCGGAGGCGTCGAGCACCGTGGTGTTCGTCGTCATGGCCATCGTGCTGCTGGTGCGTCCCGCCGGTTTGTTTGGTAAAGAAAAATGAGCGGAAACAGTCCCGTGGCCTTCTCAAAGAATCCCGTCCTCGGCTATGCCGCGCTGTTCATCGCCATCGGCCTGCTGCCGGTGCTGGGGGTCTATCCGATCTTCGTGATGAAGGTGCTCTGCTATGCCCTCTTCGCCTGTGCGTTCAACCTCTTGATCGGCTTCACCGGCCTGCTCAGCTTCGGCCATGCCGCCTTCCTGGGCACCGCCGCCTACACCGCCGGCCATGCGATGAAGGTATGGGGCCTGCCTGCGCCCGCGGGCCTGCTGCTGGGCACTTTTGCCGCAGCGGGCGTGGGCCTGTTGTTCGGTCTCTTGGCGATCAAGCGCACCGGCATTTACTTTTCGATGATCACCCTGGCGCTGAGCCAGATGCTGTTCTTCTTCTTCCTGCAAGCGCCGTTCACCGGTGGCGAGGACGGCCTGCAGTCGGTGCCGCGCGGCAGCTTCTTCGGCCTCGATCTGTCCAGCGACATCACGCTGTTTTATGTGGTGCTGGGCATCTTCATTGCCGGCTTCTGGCTGATCTACCGCACCGTCCATTCGCCCTTCGGTCAGGTGCTGACCTCGATCCGCGAGAACGAGCCCCGTGCCATCTCGCTGGGCTACGACACCGACCGCTTCAAGCTGCTGGCCTTTGTGCTGTCGGCCGGCCTGGCCGGTCTGGCCGGTGCCACCAAGACCCTGGTGCTGGGCTTTGCGACCTTGACCGATGCTGTCTGGACCACCTCCGGCCTGGTCATCCTGATGACCCTGGTAGGCGGCATGGGCACCCTGGTCGGCCCGATGGTCGGCGCCCTGGTGATCATCTCGCTGGAAAACAAAATTGGCGACCTGGGCAAGGCGCTGGCCAACCTGACCGGCATCGACTGGTTCAACGGCCTGGGCGAATCGGTCAGCCTGGTCACCGGCCTGATCTTCATCATCTGCGTGCTGGCCTTCCGGCGCGGGCTGGTGGGCGAGGCGCTGGCGCTGTGGGACAAGTTCAGGGCCAAGAAGATATCGTCATAAGGGCTGGGCAGCCGCCCAGATGTCGGCGGTTTCCAGCACCGGCTTGACCGTGCCGCGCCGGGCGATGTTCAGCATCGCCTGCGCGATGATTTCGGTGCTCAGGACGGTGCGCGGGGCCAACCAGCGGGCCAGCGGCATCAGCGGGCCGAACAGCTGATAGAACAGCCGGTACGAGGTGGTCTTGGACCGCGCACCGTGCAGCGGCTGGATGATGCCCGGCCGGATGGCGCAGACGGTCTTGAACGGCAGTTTGAAAAGCGCGTTTTCGGTACGGCCGCGCACGCGGGCCCACATGGTGCGGCTGGTCTCGCTGCTGTCCGCACCCGCGCCGGAGCCGTAAACAAAGCTCATGCCGGGATTGAGCCGCGCCAGCGGCGTGGCAACAGCCAAGGTCAGATCGAAAGTCAGCCGCGTGTAGACCGCCTCATCCAGGCCCGAGGAGGTGACGCCGATGACGAAAAAGCAGGCGTCGAAAGGGCCGCGTAGCTGCGCGTCGCTGAGCGTCGCCAAATCAGCCACCGACAGTTCGGTCAACTTGGGATGGGCCGGCGCGCCGCTGGGCGAGCGGCCGATCGCCGTGACCCGGCTCACATCGCGCGCGGCCAGGCATTCGCGCAACAGGCCCTGGCCGAGCATGCCGGAGGCACCAAAAATCAGAACGTTCATTGGGGTTGCGCGAGTGGAGATCGGTGGATTGTCGGTGCGCGCTCCGAGCTCGCGGGCCGGACCATGTGGACGTCAACCCCTGGGCGCTGCAGGGCCGCTGGATCCCGACTCAATCGGTTGACCAGTTCAGGCCGGCAACACGTCCAACCAGGCCGGCACCTGCTTTCGCCAGCCACTCTTGTTGGGGTGGATTTCATTCACCCAGTCGGTACTTTCGCCGTCTGAGCCCGGGTCGGCCTTGTCGAGCAGACCGGTGGTGGCCACCACGATCACGGCCGAGCGGCCAACTGCCCAGGCCGAGATCGTCTTCTTGATGTCGGCAAACATCCCCTCCGTCAGACCCGTCCAGAGGGACGGATCGATGCCGTTTTTCGTGTACGCCGTGTAGAGCCATGGCCCACAGAAGTTCTTGAACGCGGGCGCGTTGCGCGCGACCGGCGTGTCGTAGCTGTTCAGGTAGATCGGCGTGTCGGCATTCTTGTTGCTGCGTCGAATCGCCTGATAGATCGCCTCGAAATTCTGGTTCAGATAGTCCACCAGCGCCGTCAGCGCGTCCTGGCGCACACAGTCGTAGCCGCTTGCCGGCATGGGCTTGCCACGCAGGTCGTGCAACAGGCCCAGCCCCGGCGGGGCGTCCTTGGCGGCGTCGATGAAGTCGTTGCCACCCGCACTCAGCAGGATGCCGTCGTAGGTCTGCTGATTCAGCCACCAGACGAGGTCGTCGGTCATCATGTCCACGATGTGCGTCAGCGTCTGGCCGGAGGTGGCGATGTTGACGATCAGGTTGGTGCGGGCCAGACGGTTGTATTCGCGGGCCAGAAACTCCGGCAAGGAGCCCTGGTTCCAGGCGCTCGCATCCATCCAGGAGTCACCCTCTGCGAGAAAAGTGCGGTTGAACGGCCCGTACTTGTCCGCCTCCTCGGGCTTGACCAAGTAACGGGATCCCTTGATGGCAATTGAGGTCATGGCGTCTCCGGATGCATTCGGTGCGTGGGGCCTGCGTGGCATGCGTGGCGTGCGTGGCATGGATCGCCGAGCTTGCCCCCGGCGATCAGGCGGCGCATTCGGGCATTCCCTGGGCCATCCCCAACACTGTGGAGCCGTCCGGCATGGGCTAAAAACCTTGTGATTCGCACCCGATCCGCAAGCTGTTGCAATCCTCTGACAAGGAGATCGTCATGTTCAGACCTGTTGCGTGTTTGGCCCCATGTTTGGCCCTATGTTTGGCCCTGTTGTTCGTGTCGGCCAGCCCCCCTACCCAGGCCCAAGGCGGCCGCTACGCCAGCGCGCCGGCCAGCGCAGACGGCATCGGCAAGCGCTATATGGGCCGCGAGATCGCAGCGGTCATGGGCTGGCAGGGCGCGGCCTGGTTGGAGCGCGAGGAGCGCCAACGCGAGGAACGCACCGATCTCTTGCTGACCGCGCTGGCGCTAAAGCCCGGCATGGTGGTGGCCGACGTCGGCGCCGGCACCGGCTATCTGTCGCGCCGCATGGCGACGGCCGTGGGCGGCGGCGGACGGGTCCTGGCGGTGGACGTGCAGCCCGAGATGATCCAGATGCTGAAGCAACTGGCCCAACAAGCGCAGCTGAGCCAGATCGTGCCGGTGCAGTGCAGCGAAACCGATGTGGGCCTGCCGCCGGCCTCGGTCGACCTGGCCATCATGGTCGACGTCTATCACGAGCTGGCCTACCCCTTCGAGGTGCTGGCCAGCATCACCCGCGCCCTCAAACCAGGCGGCCGGGTGGTGTTTGTCGAGTACCGCGCCGAAGACGCGCGCGTGCCGATCAAGGCGCTGCACAAGATGAGCCAGGCGCAGGTGAAGCGCGAAGCGGCGGTGCATGCGCTGGTGTGGGAGCGGACCGTGGACACGCTGCCTTGGCAGCATATGGTGGTGTTCCGCAAGACGGACCCGCAGTGAAGGGCGGGGGTGTTGCGTCGAACTGTTCTGTACCCATGGCACCCGCTGCCCCGAACTCGTCGCCATCAAGTGGCCATCGCCCAGTCGCCAGGCGCCAGGCGATGAAAGCGCTGCGCGAGGCTTGAGAACGGCCGCGTTCAACGGCTCGGCAGCCCCTTGTGCAAACCTTTGGTCATTGGTCATTGGCCATTGGTCATTGGCTAGCAGCTGCCTGCCGCGACCAGGGCGCCGGACCCCATGAACAGCCCCCCAATTGCCCGCCACCTCTGGGCCTTGCAGCCTCGACGAAGCTGCGACAGTCGCCAGTGATTCCAGCGCCGAAGCGCGTCGCGTTGCGTTTGCTTACTGCAGACGTTGGTCCATGCACCGTCCTGATCACAGTGAAGCCCACGGCCCCCATGAAGGCAGAAACTATCCTCATCGTCGATGACGACACCAACATGATTCAGGCGATGGCCGGCATCCTGACCGGTGTCGCCGAACTGCGCTTCGCGACCAACGGCAGCGACGCGCTGAGTCTGGCCCGCGCCAGCGTGCCCGATTTGATGCTGCTGGACGCCGAGATGCCGGGCCTGAGCGGCTTCGACGTCTGCGCGCAGTTCAAGGCCGACCCCAGGCTGGCCGACGTGCCCATCATCTTCGTCACCAGCCACAGTGAGACCAGCTTCGAGATCGCCGGCTTCGAACTCGGCGCGGCGGACTTCATCGCCAAGCCGGTCAGCCCGCCCCTGCTGCTGGCGCGGGTGCGCACCCAGCTGCGGGTCAAGCAACTGACCGATCAATTGCGGCGCCTGTCGACGATCGACCCGCTGACCGGCGTGGCCAACCGGCGCCGCTTCGATGAAGCCTTGCAGCGCGAATGGCAGCGTGCGCGCCGCAGCGGCGACCCCATCGCGCTGCTGATGATCG
>JBBQKT010000238.1:0-5644 GCA_038327205.1 Burkholderiales bacterium
CGCGCTGCGCGCCAAGATCAAGCAGCACGGCATGCGCAACAGCAACTGTGTGGCGATTGCGCCGACGGCCACCATCTCCAACATCATCGGCGTGGACGCGTCGATCGAACCCTGCTTCGGCAATCTGTCTGTCAAGTCCAATCTGTCGGGCGAGTTCACCGTCATCAACGACGCCCTGGTGCGCGACTTGAAGAAGCTCGGCATCTGGGACGATGTGATGGTCATGGACCTGAAGCATTTCGACGGCTCGCTGCGCCGCATCGACCGCGTGCCGGATGAACTGAAGGCGCTCTACGCGACGGCCTTCGAGGTGGACACGCAGTGGCTGATCGAGGCCGGCGCGCGTCGCCAGAAGTGGATCGATCAGGCGCAGTCGCTCAACATCTACATGGCCGGCGCCTCGGGCAAGAAGCTCGATGAAACCTACAAGCTTGCTTGGCTGCGCGGTCTGAAGACGACCTATTACTTGCGCACGATGAGCGCTTCGTCGGCCGAGAAAAGCACGGTCACTAAGTCGGGTCAACTGAATGCCGTGTCATCAGGCAGCCATGCTGCCTTGGTGTCGGCACCGGCGGCCGCGCCAGTCGCTCCAGTTGAAACGGAATTGCCGGCCACCGACATGAAGTTTTGCGCCATTGATGACCCGGGTTGCGAGGCCTGTCAGTAAATTATTGTTGCAAGGTAAATGCACTGAACCCTGGTCATTGAAATGAGGCCGATGGCGGAGATCCCCCTGTTCATCGGCTAAAAATCGATTCGTGTCGCTGCTGTGCCGATTTAAATTCGATGCAGCGCGGCAACGGGTGGCCCACCGTGAAGTCAAGAAGTTCTTGGTGTTTGAACACAACACTCCGATAATTAAGTACGCAAGGAAGTCCACCATGTTGGTTTGGGAAGAAGACCTGAAGACCTCTGACACCGCCACTGAAAATGCTGCGACCAGCGCCGGTGTCTCTGCCCGATACGCGGTCACTCCGCAGCCCTTAGCTGCCAGCAAGACTGAAGCTGTGAAAGCTACGCCAGTGGCAGGCCAAAGCGCTGAACAACGCCGGGTCAGGGCTGATGACAAACGCATCATCAATGGCCGCACCGACGTCAATCAGTTGGTGCCTTTCAAGTACAAATGGGCCTGGGAAAAGTACCTCGCGACCTGCGCCAACCACTGGATGCCGCAAGAGGTCAACATGTCTCGCGACATCGCCTTGTGGAAAGACCCGAACGGTTTGACGGACGATGAACGTCGCATCATCAAGCGCAACCTTGGTTTCTTTGTCACCGCCGATTCCCTTGCTGCCAACAACATCGTGCTGGGCACCTACCGGCACATCACGGCGCCGGAATGCCGACAATTTTTGCTGCGCCAGGCCTTTGAAGAAGCGATTCACACGCACGCTTATCAATACATCGTCGAGTCCTTGGGCCTGGACGAAAGCGAAATCTTCAATGCCTACAACGAGGTGCAGTCGATCCGCGACAAGGACGAGTTCCTGATTCCATACATCAACGCGGTGATGGATCCGCACTTCAATACAGGCACCCCGGAAAACGACCAGACCCTGTTGAAGTCACTGATCGTTTTTGCTTGCCTGATGGAAGGTTTGTTCTTCTACGTCGGCTTCACGCAAATCTTGGCAATGGGCCGTCAAAACAAGATGACCGGTGCGGCAGAGCAGTATCAATACATCCTTCGCGATGAGTCGATGCACTGCAACTTTGGCATCGACCTGATCAACCAAATCAAGCTCGAGAACCCCAACCTTTGGACGCCAGAGTTCAAAGAGGAAATCAAGGCCTTGTTCATGCGTGCCGTGGAGCTGGAATACCGCTATGCCGAAGACACCATGCCACGCGGCGTGCTGGGCATGAACGCCTCAATGTTCAAGGGCTATCTGCGCTACATCGCAAACCGGCGGGCGCAGCAAATCGGCTTGGAGGCACTCTTTCCGAACGAGGAAAATCCGTTCCCCTGGATGAGCGAAATGATTGACCTCAAGAAGGAACGCAACTTCTTTGAAACCCGTGTTATTGAATACCAATCCGGTGGTGCCTTGAGTTGGGAATGACAGACGAATGAGCGGATGCGCATGCCGTTATCAAATCCGAGATCAGGGTGAGATCGAAATTGGTGAGTCCATGATCAAGGCGCTCGAAGCTTTGGACTAGGCTCGCAATCCAATTCACCGCACCGGGGCGCTCTCCTTCAGCGACTCCTGGGCGATGAGTGACTGCATTGCCGCGAAATAGATCGTGGCAGGCAGTGTTTTTTCTACTTGATCAAGGAGAACTGAAATGGCAACTGCGAAAAAGGCCCCGGCCAAGAAAGCGTCCCCCACCGCTCCCGTGAAGAAGCTGACTGCTGCTGCTCCAAAGGCAGCAGCACCTGCAAAGAAGGCAGCAGCACCTGCAAAGAAGGCAGCAGCGCCTGCAAAGAAGGCAGCAGCGCCTGCAAAGAAGGCAGCAGCGCCTGCAAAGAAGGCAGCAGCACCTGCAAAGAAGGCAGCAGCACCTGCAAAGAAGGCAGCAGCACCTGCGAAGAAGGTAGCAGCACCTGCGAAGAAGGTAGCAGCACCTGCGAAGAAGCCGCCGATTAAGAAGGTGGCACCTGCAGTTGCGTCGAAGCCTGCAGCTAAACCGGTTTCGAAAGCAGCTTCAAAGCCCGCAGCCGCAGCGCCGGCGGCGAAGACAGCGCTGAGCCCTCAAGCGGCCTGGCCTTTCCCAACAGGGAATAAGCCCTGATTGATTGAAGACTCGCGCTTTGACACAACCCGGCTTGCGCCGGGTTTTTTATGGGTAGAAAATTTCGACGCTGTAGCCGTTGATGCGCTGAGCACCCGTTGTTAACTGCAATTGCATCGGGAAATCAGCCCGTGGCCCGATGACAACTGGGGCAATGCCGCTATCGCCACCTGGGAGAAGGTCGCCAGGGCTCAGCACGCGTCGCAGCGTGACCAAGCCGCTTGGGTCGAGCAAGCTCAGTTCAATGTGAGGGGTGGCTGCGGGTAAGTTTGACTTGTTGTGAACACTCAACGTCAAAAGGTAGCGGTTGTCCGGCGTATTGCCGCCGCTGGTTGATGCGCTGTTCGTCTGCGTCAAGGCGCTGTTTTCAACGCTCAACGCCTCAATCCTTCGCCAAGGCTGTATTTGGCATCCGGAAATGTGGCATAGCGACTGCATGCTGGGCAGGGATTGGGGTGAGATGGCCGTGATCGCGTCTCGAAAGTGAAGCAGCAATTGCAGTACGAGCGCGATCAAAAGCAGCAGCGACAGGCCAGCCATCGTGATGCGTACACCGGGGCGTTGCCAGCGTGAGTCTGCACTTGCCGGGCGCATGAAACTTGGAAGTTCGGCGGCTTCAGCTGAAACTGCGTCGGTCGAGGCTGGCAAGCTCTCAGTGGGGGGCTCCGAGGGCAGTGGGCTGATGATGGCTGCTTCCACATCCGGCGGTCCAAAGCGAGGCGCTTCCGCCGAGTCAACGCCCCAGCTGTCTTCGGAAACGGCAGCCGCACTGCCCCACTGCGGCTCTTGACGAGCGTGCGGATCGGCAATTGCAGCGAGGCCAACCATTGCTGGTGGTGGTGCCACGCTTTGCGGCGAATGATCTACTTCGACAGCCGGGATTTTGAATCCTGTTCCCTGCTCCGCCTCCAATCGCGGACTTTGCAAGGGTGCCGAAGGTGCATCTGTTGAGTCTCCGGACCAAACAGGTGGGGTGTCCAGGTCGATGTCGAACAACTGTTCTCGGGCATCAAAAACCTCAGCGCAGCGTCCGCAGCGTACCCAGCCTTCGGACACCCGCAACTGGTCCTGGACAACCCGAAATATCGTGCCGCAAGCGGTGCAACGGGTGGCGAAGCTCATGCGAGGTTCAAAAACTCAGCCGCCGCGCTGGGCGGTCATCAGGATCCAGCCGTCCTCGGCGTCGCTGACTTGCAGCGCCAACCAAGGCGCATAAGCTGCCGTCAATTCATCGGCCTGACGCTCCAAAATGCCCGCCAAGATGAGGTGTCCGCCTGCTGCCACATGGGCACACAGCAGCGGTGCCAACAGCTTCAGCGGCGTCGCGAGAATATTCGCCATCACGAGCGGATAAACGCCTGTGGCTGCATCTGGCAGGGCTGCATTCAGCTTGACCTTGTTTACTTCGGCATTCGCCAAGCTGGCTTGCACGGCTGCCGGATCAATATCGACCGCGTCGATATCGGTTGCGCCATACAAGGCAGCACCGATGGCCAAGATCCCTGAGCCGCAGCCATAGTCCAACACGCGCGGCCAAGCTTGCGGATGGGTAGCGATCCAGCGCAGGCACATCCTTGTCGTTGGATGCGTCCCGGTGCCGAATGCAAGACCGGGGTCGAGCCGCATGACCGTGCTCGCCTGTGGCGGCGCCTCATGCCACGACGGCACGATCCAGAACGACGGCGTGATCTCGACCGGCGCAAACTGTGACTGCGTCAACCGCACCCAGTCTTGCTCGTCGACAGGCTTGATTGCCTGCACATGCACGTCCGCTGCCCAGTCCTGCGCCAGCAGCAGGGTGGCGGCATCCGTCGCCTCGGCCGCGGACGGGAACAGCGCCTGCACGATCGAACGCTGCCAACCGCCGCGCGGTGCCGGCATGCCTGGCTCGCCGAACAGGGCATTTTCTGCCGAGGTGTCGGCATCGGCGTCCAGCACCGATACCGCCAGCGCCTCGAGTTCCATCAGCGCGTCGCTGACCATTTCGACCGCGTCCTCGCTGCAGATCAGCGCCAACTCATGCAAAGTGGAGGGCGATGCGCTCATCGCTTGTGCTCTCGCATCCAGCCTTCGAGGTAGTGAATGCTGGTGCCACCTTCCATGAATTTGGCATCGGCCATCAACTCACGGTGCAAGGGGATATTCGTCAAAATGCCCTCGACCACTGTTTCTGACAGCGCAATGCGCATCCGTGCCATCGCCTGTTCGCGCGTGTCACCATGACAGATGATCTTGCCAATCATCGAGTCATAGTTCGGTGGCACGTAATAGTTGGTGTAAGCATGCGAATCGACCCGCACGCCGGGGCCGCCAGGCGCGTGCCAAGTTGTGATGCGGCCCGGCGAGGGCGTGAACTTGACCGGGTCCTCGGCGTTGATGCGGCATTCGATCGCGTGGCCGCGCATGACGATATTGCGCTGGGTGAAGGGCAGTTTTTCTCCCGCCGCCACCCGGATCTGCATCTGCACGATGTCGATGCCGGTGACCATTTCGGTGACCGGATGCTCGACCTGCACGCGCGTGTTCATCTCGATGAAATAGAACTCGCCGTTCTCGTACAAAAACTCGAAGGTGCCCGCACCGCGGTAGTTCATCTTGCGGCAGGCGGCGGCGCAGCGGTCACCGATCTTCTCGATCACGCGGCGCGGGATGCCCGGTGCCGGCGCTTCTTCGAGAATCTTCTGGTGGCGGCGCTGCATCGAGCAGTCACGCTCGCCCAGCCAGACCGCGCTCTTGTGGGTGTCGGCCAAGATCTGGATTTCCAAGTGGCGTGGGTTTTCCAGGAACTTCTCCATATAGACCTGCGGATTGCCGAACGCCGCACCCGCTTCGGCGCGTGTCATTTGCACCGCGTTGACCAAGGCCGCCTCGGTGTGGACGACGCGCATGCCCCGTCCGCCACCGCCAC
>JBBQKT010000239.1:0-5630 GCA_038327205.1 Burkholderiales bacterium
CAAAAAGAAGGGCAGGATGGGCACCAGACTGGTCCAGACAATGAAGTTGAACGGCTCGAAGTGGCCCGCTTGCGAGGCCAATCGGCCGATCAGGTTGGAGATGGCCCACATCAGGGCAGCGCCCAGGCAGAGGATGAAACCAATCAAGCTCATCTGCCCCGGCCCTTCTCCATGGGCGCTGGCGATCGCGACCAAGCCGGCCAGTGCCACCGTCAGCCCCAGCCACTGGAGCGGCAAGGTTCGTTCCTTCAGCACCGGCACCGCCAGCAGCAAGGTGAAAAACGCCTGCGACTGCAGCACCACCGAGCCCATGCCCGCCGTCATGCCCAGTTGCAGCGCCAGGAAGAGCAGGCCGAACTGGCCCAGGCCCTGCGCCAGGCCGTAACCGATCAAGTAGCGCAGCGGCAGCTTGGGTGCCTTGACCAGCAGCAGGATGGGCAGGGCCGCGACACTGAAGCGCAGGGCCCCCATCATCATCGGCGACAAGCCCTTCAGGCCCATCTTCATGACCACAAAGTTGAGGCCCCAGATGAGGATCACCGCGGCCAGGCGGGCGGCGTCGCCGCGGGTCAGGCTGCTGTTCACGGGCGAGTCGGGGTCAAAGTCATGCGTGCATTCTGAATGGACTCCAGCTCACGGCGCGATTCCCCACCCAAAAGTCACAAGCCCTTGAACTTGCCGACCCGCGCAGCCGCGCTACATTCGGCGCTGATCTTGGAGAATCCGCCTTGAACGCTGTGACCCTGCCCCGCGACCTTGTGATCGACCCCGCCGAGCGCAGCCGCGCGCAAGCCCGCGTCGTCCAGGCCCTGTTGTCCGCCGACCTGCCCGCCCATGCGCTGCTGTGGCACAACGAAGACACCGTGCCTTACGAATGCGACGGCCTCACCGCCTACCGCGAGCGGCCCCTGGTCGTTGCCCTGCCGGAGACCGAGGCACAGGTGGCCGCCGTGCTGCGTATCTGCCACGGCATGGGCGTGCCGGTGGTGGCACGGGGCGCGGGCACCGGCTTGTCGGGCGGTGCGCTGCCGAATGCAGGCGGCGTGACCCTGGCGCTGGCCAAGTTCAAGAACATCGTCCGCATCGACCCGCTGGCGCGCACGGCCGTCGTGCAGTGCGGCGTGCGCAACCTCGCAATCTCCGAGGCGGCGGCCCAGCACGGCCTCTATTACGCGCCCGACCCGAGCAGCCAGATCGCCTGCACCATCGGCGGCAATGTGGCCGAAAACTCGGGCGGCGTGCACTGCCTCAAATACGGGCTCACGCTGCACAACGTGCTGAAGGTGCGCGGCTTCACGGTCGAGGGCGAGCCGGTGGAATTCGGCTCGGAAGCGCTGGACGCCGCCGGCCTCGACCTGCTGAGCCTGATCGTCGGCAGCGAGGGCATGTTGGCGGTGACGATGGAGGTCACCGTCAAGCTGATCCCCAAGCCCAAGCTGGCCCGCTGCATCATGGCCAGCTTCGACGATGTGCGCAAAGCCGGTGACGCGGTGGCCAACATCATCGCAACCGGCATCATCCCGGCCGGGCTGGAGATGATGGACAAGCCGATGACGGCGGCGGTCGAAGATTTCGTTCATGCCGGTTACGACCTGACCGCTGCGGCCATCCTGCTGTGCGAAAGCGACGGCACGCCGGAGGAGGTGGCCGAAGAGATCGCGCGTATGGAGGCAGTGCTGCTGGCCAGCGGCGCCACCCGCTGCGAGGTCAGCGCCGACGAGGCACAGCGCCTGCGCTTCTGGAGCGGCCGCAAAAACGCCTTCCCCGCGTCCGGCCGCATCAGCCCCGACTACATGTGCATGGACTCGACCATCCCGCGCAAGAACCTGGCCGACATCCTGCTCGCCATTGCCCAGATGGAAATCAAATACAACTTGCGCTGCGCCAATGTATTCCACGCCGGCGACGGCAATCTGCACCCACTGATTCTGTTCGACGCCAAGGACCCCGACCAGTTGCACCGCTGCGAGCTGTTCGGCGCCGACATCCTGGAAACCAGCGTCGCCCTGGGCGGCACGGTGACCGGAGAGCATGGCGTCGGCGTCGAGAAGCTGAACTCGATGTGCGTGCAGTTCTCGGACGCCGAGCGGGCGCAGATGTTTGCCGTCAAGGCCGCCTTCGACCCAGCCGGCACCTTGAACCCCGGCAAGGTCATCCCGACCCTGCATCGCTGCGCCGAATATGGCCGCATGCATGTCAGCCGCGGCATCTTGGCTCACCCGGAATTGCCGAGGTTCTGATGCTGCTTGAAGCCCTGCAAGCCCGCATCAAAGACGCCGCCGCCAGCGGCACGACCCTCAACATCGTCGGCCACGGCAGCAAGGCCTTTTACGGCGGCGAACCGGTCGGAGAGCCGCTGGCGATGGGCGGGCTGACGGGCATCACCAGCTACGAGCCGAGCGAGTTGGTCATCACTGCCAAGGCCGGCACACCGATCGCCGAACTTGAGGCGGCACTGGCCGAAAAAGGCCAGCACCTGCCTTTTGAGCCGCCGCGCTTCATTGCACGTGGCACTGTCGGCGGCATGGTCGCCAGCGGCCTCTGCGGCCCAGCACGCGCCAGCGTCGGTGCGCTGCGTGACCATGTGCTGGGCGTGACCATGGTCAACGGCCAGGGCGAGGCGATGCGCTTTGGCGGCACGGTGATGAAGAACGTGGCGGGCTATGACGTCTCGCGGGTGATCGCCGGCTCGATGGGTGTGCTGGGCGTGATCGCCGAGGTGTCGCTGAAGGTGCTGCCCCTGCCTTACGCCGAGGCCACCCTGCGCTTCGAGCTGGGCCAGGCGCAGGCGCTGCTGCAACTCAACCGCTGGGGCGGCCTGCCACTGCCGATCAATGCCAGTGCCTGGTGGGATGGCGCCCTGGTGCTGCGGCTGGCAGGGGCGCGGGCGGCGGTGCAATCGGCCACACTGACCTTGGGCGGCGAGTTGATTCCCGACGATCTGGCGCGGCCCTTCTGGTCCGGCCTGCGCGACCACGCGGACGAGTTTTTCCTGGGTGCGGAGCGGGCTGTGCAAGGCGGCGCGGCGCTGTGGCGTTTGTCCCTGCCGCAGACCGCGCCGATGTTGAGCAATCTGCATGGCGAGCAGCTGGTCGAATGGGGCGGCGCACAACGCTGGATCACCACGCCGATGGCGGCCGCCCAGGTGCGCGAAATCGCGGCCAGCGTCGGCGGCCACGCCACCCTGTTCCGAGCCACCGACAAAAGCGCCGGTGCTTTCGCCCCGCTCACGCCGCCGCTGGCCCGCATCCACCGCGAGCTGAAGAAATCGTTCGACCCGCAGGGGGTGTTCAACCCGGGGCGGCTTTACCCGGATCTTTGACATCGACCCGCCGACAATGCGGCTCCACGGAACACCCTTCTCGTCATTGCTATGCACATCAATTCCATCGAGATTCGCAACTTCCGCCGCTTCGAGAACTTCAAGTGTGAGTGCCATCCTAGGCTGACGCTATTGATGGGGTCGAATGGATCGGGCAAGACATCGGTGCTGAAAGCGACCTGTATGGGACTTGCTGGCGGGATGCAACAGGCTGGCGTGCATATGCCACTAGATTTGGAAGACGTGAGGCGGGTGAATGCCGTTGATCCATCTAACGAGAGTTGGCGCACCGCTGTTTTTCCATGCCAAATTGGACTTCGCCTGACCGAAGGGTTGAATCAGATAGAACTCTGGCGTGTGCGCACGCCTACAACCGATTTGCCATTCATTCAAGATGGAGCCCACCCCAGCTTGCAGGGGCACCAAGCATTCAATGTTTTAGTCCAATCGTGGTTTAACCCATCGCACTCGCCAAGCATTCCCCTCTTTGCTCGTTTCGGCGCCTCTAATAGCTGGTCGGGCAATGGGAGAGCTGGACAAATTCGAAAGCCATTTGAGAACAAGCAGGAGATATGGCATCGCTTCAGTTCTGACTCCATCGATATCGGCGGCCTCGCCCAATGGTTCCAGTACAACGAGCTTCGTTCCCTGCAGGAAGGCACACAACCGCTGGTGTACCGGGTCGCCAAACAAGCGGTGCTTGCCGCTATTCACGCAGAAGACATCAACTACGTGGTCCGCGACAATCAGTTGATGGTCAAACATGCGGAACATGGCTGGCGGCCATTCGAGCAACTGAGCGATGGCCAACGCAGGTTGGCTGCAATATTCACGGAACTGGCCATGCGCGCCGCCTCCTTGAATTCACAGCTCGGTGAAGACTGCATCCGCGAGACCACAGGCGTCGTTCTGATAGATGAACTAGACCTGCATCTGCACCCGCAGTGGCAGCGCAGCGTGATCGACAATCTGCTGTCGGTATTCCCCAAGCTTCAATTCGTCGTTGCCTCCCATTCGCCCTTCCTCTTGCAGTCGGCTTTTGAGCACGGAATAGTTGTCGATGTGGCCACGGGCCAGCCAGTGAGTCCCGGCGATCCAAGCATTGAAGACATTGCGGAGAACGTGATGGGTGTTGAGCAACCTCAACGCAGCCGACGCTTTCTTGAGATGAAGCAGCTCGCCCAGAAGTATCTGGAGCTGCTCGAAACACCAACTCACACACCCGAACAAAAGGCCGTACTGAAGCAAAAGCTCGATGAAGCGCTGGCAGTTTTCGCTAACGACCCTGCTGCCGCTGCGTGGCTGGAACAGCGTCGCTCGGCGAAAGGGCTTTGACATGCGATGCGTGGAGAAAGGTGCCTGGCCGACGGGCGAAGACGGCAATCCGGTCAGTCTTCAGCCTTACCAGTTGGCCGCACCGCACCTGAAAGAGCGAATCGGTCGCTATTGCAGCTTTTGCGAGCGGTTCGTGCCCGTCAGCTTGGCTGTTGAGCACAAGCGGCCCAAGAAACCGCATGAGATGCTCGCATTCGACTGGTTCAATTTCTTGCTTGCCTGTACAAACTGCAACAGCTGCAAAGGGACGAACGAGTTGCCTGACGGGCATAGCTGCTGGCCGGATGTTGACGACACTTTTTCGACCTTTGAGTACCTGGAGTCCGGTCGCATCAGAGTCAAGCCTGATTTGTCCGAACGCGCAGTGCGCGCAGCCAGCGCACTGCTGATGGTGCTGGGCTTGGACAAGACACCGGAACTAATGAGTAAAGCCGATCATCGATGGGATGACCGCCTGGAGGTCTGGCGTCAGGCTGAACAAAGTCGGCAAGATTTGACCCATGGCGATACGCCTGCGCTGCGAGCCAGCATCGTGAAAACTGCGGTCAACAAGGGCGGCTTTTCGATATGGATGGCGGCGTTTGCTAACGACGCTGCAATGCAATCCGCCCTCATCAATGCCTTCCCCGGCACCGTGCTGCGCGGGCCCACCGCGCTGGCCGACTGAAACGCATCGCCATGCTCAGCTTGCGCGGCCTGGCCTACCTGCTGTTGTTCCAGTGCCTGGGTGAGGTGTTGTCGCGCACCCTGCATGCACCACTGCCCGGGCCTGTGCTGGGCCTGCTGGCCCTGCTGCTGGCGTTGAATGTGCCGGCCATCCGCCGTCCGGTGGCGGCCGCCGCAGATCTGCTGCTGGCCCATTTGTCCCTGCTGTTCGTGCCGGTGGGCGTGGGCGTGATGACCCATCTGGCCCTGGTCAGCCAGTACGGCCTGCGCATGCTGCTGGTCATCACCCTGTCCACCTGGATCGGCC